>JAUSDH010000274.1 GCA_030650655.1 Candidatus Brocadiaceae bacterium | reverse complement strand
CCCCTCACTGAGGGGGAGAAGGGAGGCGGGGGAAGGTCAGGTGGGGGTGCGGAACTGTTACAAATTAAGAAACAACTGGAACTCCGCATAGGACATCTGAGCAAAGGATTCCAATTCTCTGATATACAAATCGCCATCCTTGCACACCACGAAATCTTTCACCGTTACAAACAGCGTCGTGAGGTTAAAAAGCCTATCCAGACCAGGGCAATTGATTCCTTTCTCGACCTGAAAAAAGGAGACTGCGTGGTGCATATTTCCCATGGTATTGGACGTTTCCTGGGCATGGAAACACTGGAAGAAGAGGGATATAAAAGGGAATACCTGATAATCGAATACGACGAGGGGACGAAGATATACGTCCCTGCCACCAAGATTGAGTTGGTACAAAAGTATATCGGGAGTTCAGACCACAGACCCAGGCTCGATAAGATTGGGTCGAAGTATTGGGGAATCAGAAAAAAACGGGCTGAAAACGCCGCTACCGATATTGCAAGCGATCTGCTGCACGTGCAGGCATTGCGGAATGCGAAAGAAGGTATTGTCTATCCGAATGACACTGATTGGCAGCGAGAGTTCGAAGCGGAATTTATTTACGAAGAGACTCCTGACCAGATTCAAGTGATTCATGACATTAAAAAAGACATGGAATCAAAAAGACCTATGGATCGGCTCATTTGCGGTGATGTTGGATATGGAAAAACTGAGCTTGCCATGCGGTCCGCCTTTAAGTCCGTGATGTTTGGGAAACAGGTGGCTGTGCTGGTGCCAACAACTATTCTTGCACAACAACACTATAGCACCTTTTCAGAACGAATGGCTGATTACCCGGTAAAAATTGATGTATTAAGCCGTTTTAAGACACGTAAGGAACAAAAGGAAACCTTGGAGAAGACGTCCGCAGGTCTTGTTGATATTCTGATCGGTACCCACCGGCTTCTCCAAAAAGACGTCTATTTCAAAGACCTCGGTCTTGTCATTATTGACGAGGAACAACGATTTGGCGTCGAACACAAAGAACGACTTAAAAAATTCCGACAGATGGTAGACGTGCTCACTTTAACCGCCACGCCAATTCCCAGGACTCTTCACATGTCACTTCTGGGCATTAAAGATATCTCATCACTGAACACCCCCCCGTTGGGCAGACAGGCCATCCACACGCAAATTATTCGATATGACCCGGAACGTATACGCCAGGCCATCAGACAGGAACTCAATCGTGATGGTCAGGTATACTTTGTTCACAACCGAGTATACAATATCGAGCGTGTTGCCAGAAATTTATCTGAAATTGTGCCAGAGGCACGGATAATGACCGTTCACGGACAGATGGACGAAAAACTCATGGAACAAAGGATGCGCGCTTTTGTTGATGGTCAGGCTGATATCCTGGTAGCTACGACGATTATTGAATCAGGGCTAGACATTCCCAATGTCAATACGATATTTATCAATTGCGCCGATACGTTTGGTCTCGCGGATTTGCACCAGTTGCGTGGCAGAGTGGGTCGATACAAACATCGTGCCTATGCCTATATCATATTACCCAACGATCGTCCAATCACTCCTGAAGCCGAAAAGCGCGTAAAGGCAATTGAGGAATTTGCAGAACTGGGCGCAGGATTTAGGATTGCCATGCGAGACCTGGAAATCCGGGGAGCCGGGAATTTCCTGGGGACAGAGCAGCATGGCCACATTGCAGCCGTAGGCTATGAAATGTACTGTAGATTACTAGAATTAGCTGTTCGGAAAGCAAAGCATGAGACTATCGAAGAGCCATTCGATGTTTCCATCAGCCTCAATCTGGAATCATTTATCCCAAAAAGCTACATACCAGAAGATGCGTTGAAGATGGATATTTACCGCAGATTGAATCGATCTACTACCTTTGATGAGGTAAGGAATATTGCCGGGGAAATAACGGACAGGTTTGGCGATATCCCTCTACCCGTAAAAAACCTGCTTTCTG
>JAUSDH010000273.1 GCA_030650655.1 Candidatus Brocadiaceae bacterium | reverse complement strand
TCTATACCTGAGTCAACGGGATAAGCAATTTAAATAAATTGACAATTGTGCCAAAGATGTGTTAAAAAATAAGACCTGTGTATTATTTTGTAGCGTAAAATATCAAAAAAGGAATAATTAATGTATAAGAAAATATGTGTTTCTGTGATTGTTGTTCTTCTTGCTTCAAAAGCTGTATGCGCCTTTGAAACTGGCACTCTCAGCGGTAGAATCATTGGTGGTTTTGGTAAACCCATTAATTTTGCAAATATTACTGTTATATCTAATGGGTCAAAAACAAAGACTACTTCCGATGCTGCCGGTGGTTTTTCTATTGATTATACTCCAGGCAACCTCAAACTTACCTTTGACAAGGAAGGTTATGTTCCGCTGTATGTGCCGTTATCCCTTGATGAAAAAACAGATCTTTCTGTAGGTGATATTACTCTGTGGAAGATACCGCCAAAGGGTGGACTTTTTGTTGTGGGCGAAGGTGATTACAGAGAGATTAACAACACCGAATATTATTCAGAAGCCAGTAGTAAAGAAAGGCGTTTTTATGTAAAAGGTTCGCCTACTGTGATTAAAGGTCAGGATCTCAGAATCATCGATTTCCAAACAGATAATCCTTTGGTGGTCGGAAAAACGCTTTACACCGTTGATTCAAAGGGTTCGTTAGGCAGTATTGTATTTTATCCTTCACAAAAATACGTTTTGAATAAAGAGGAAGATACCTATACCAAGATTGCAGATAATGTAGGCATGAGGAAGATAAGTTTACCACCGGGTAGATATTTTTATTGCACGGGGGAGATTACTATACGATCAAAGATTGGATTTGGATTCTTTTTCGAGATTTCCTCTTAGACAGGAGATTCCATCTTTTGGGTGGGAATGTTCTCGGCAATAATCTTTCTTAGCTCATCACCTTCAACGACCTCTTTTTCCATAAGAAGTTTTGCGAGAATCTGCAAACGATCTTTATTGTTCATGAGGATATCTTTTACTCTTATATGGGTATCGAAGATGATCTTCTTAACTTCACTATCAATTTCTTTTGAAACTTCCTCGCTCAATTCTCGGCCAGTACGAAACCCGATATCCAAAAATTGCGGTTTCTTGCCATTTTGGAACGTCATGGGTCCCAGTTTTTCACTCATACCATATTCTCTTACCATACTCATAGCTATGTCCGTTGCCCGTTCCAGATCATTCTGTGCCCCTGTAGAGATTTCATTAAAGTGAATTTCTTCAGCCACACGGCCACCCAAAAGTACGGCAAGCCGGTCCAATAATTCCGACCGCGTCAGCAAATATCGATCTTCTGTAGGTAATTGGAGAGTGTATCCAAGCGCAGCAATTCCACGCGGAATGATGGAGATTCTATGCACCTTATCGGCGCCAGGCACAGATTCTGCAACAAGGGCATGTCCTGATTCGTGATAAGCTATAATTTCCTGCTCTTTTTTACTCATGACCCTCTTTTTCTTTTCTAATCCTGCAATTCCACGATTAATAGCCTCTTCAAAATTATCCATACACACAGCCTCATTACCCACCCGTGCGGCAAGAAGTGCTGCCTCATTAACTACATTAGCTAAATCTGCTCCAACAAAGCCCGGTGTCCTTGCAGCAATGATTTTTATGTCAACGCCCTTACCGAGTTTTACATTTTTACAATGAACTTTTAGTATTTCTTCACGCCCTTTGATATCGGGTCTATCTACCAGAATATGCCTGTCAAACCTTCCGGGTCGGAGCAGCGCCGGGTCCAGGATTTCAGGTCTGTTGGTTGCTGCCATAAGGATCACACCTTTTCTGGTGTCAAATCCATCCATTTCGACAAGGAGCTGATTTAAGGTGTTTTCACGTTCTTCGTGGCCACCAGATATGGGCGCAGCGGCCCGAACCTTTCCAACGGCATCGATTTCATCAATAAATATGATACAAGGGGCTTTTGCCTGCCCTTGTGCGAATAAGTCACGTACTCGTGCTGCGCCTACTCCCACAAACATCTCGACGAACCCCGATCCACTGATTGAGAAAAATGGCACCTTTGCTTCTCCTGCCACTGCCTTGGCAAGTAACGTCTTGCCCGTGCCGGTTGGTCCCACAAGCAACACCCCCTTTGGAAGCTTACCACCCAGCCGTTGGTATTTTTGCGGGTTTTGAAGGTAATCTATAACTTCTTTCAGTTCTTCCTTAGCCTCATCGACACCGGCTACATCATCAAAAGTAACACCAGTATCTTTATCGATATAAAGGTTGGCCCGGCTCTTTCCAATGGACATAAGCCCGGCACCTGTTGCCCCACGCCTCAGCCTTGTCATCAAAATGAGAAATACAATCATAGGGATGAACCATAACAAAAATAGGTTTTGTCTCCATCCTCCATTTGCGGGTGCAGTTGCTGAAAATTTTACATTATGTGCAACGAGTTCCTTAATCAAGTCTGGGTCATCGACCTTCACCGTTGTTACATTTTTTTTAACCTTCTGCCACTCTTCGGGTTTTAAAATCCCTTTAATGGTCAATGAATCCAGAATTACCTCTTCCAGCTTGTCCTCTTGAATCAGCTTCTTAAAATCACTATAAGGGATTCTTTCCGTTACTGGGAATGCTGCATGTGCACTATGGTGGATTGCCAAAGCTGACATGAAGAATAGAAAAAGGATGGATATGTTATAGAAGTATCTTTTAGCCATTTACTAAACCGTTATAATCTTGTTTTCGGAGTAAGTACTAATGAGAACATTGCTGACTTAAAGATATGAAAATGTAACGCCGTTCCTAATTGTCTGTTTATGTTTATACAAAATATATCAAATAACAGGCCGATTTAGCAACGTATAATTTTAAAGTATATTTTACCCTAAAATGATTTGTTATTGACTCATATGATTAGAAGCCATAAAATTAATTTGTAAATTAGGTTGCCTTCGGCAACAACATTGTGGTAGCCGCAGGCTTTTAGCCTGCGTAGAACTGTAGGTGGGCCGAGCATTGAACACTGGCCAGGGCGCAGACTGAAGTCTGCGGCTACCACTTTGAAATTTCTTAACATTAAATTTATTGATAGAAATACGTAACAGTTCACCCACCCCTAAATCCCCTCCCAAGAGGGGACTTTTTGTATTCCCCTCTTGGGAGGGGCCAGGGGTGGGTTCCTCTACTGAGTTCAAAGTGAGGGGCTGAACTGTTACAGAAATACTTATGTTCCAACCTGGCTATATAAATTTGTATAAGACCGGTAAACTTCTGGAAAGGATTGAAAAGGCCCAAAATCTTTTAAAGGAGTGCCAGATATGCCCAAGACGATGCAAGGTCAACAGGCTTGAAAACAAAGTGGGTGTATGTAAGGTGGGTAGGCTGCCGAAGGTTTCAAGTTACAATCCTCACTTCGGTGAAGAATTACCTTTGGTTGGTATGCATGGTTCAGGAACGATCTTTATTACCTCTTGTAATTTGGGGTGTGTGTTTTGCCAAAATTATGATATTAGTCATCTTGGAGAAGGGGATGAGATTTCTCTGGAACGATTCGCACAGATGATGATCGAGCTTCAAAACATGGGTTGCCACAACATTAATTTTGTAACACCAACTCATGTCGTACCACAAATACTTGAAGCGCTTCTTATTGCCGCGAGAGAAGGTTTGAAAATACCTTTGGTCTATAATACCGGTGGTTATGACCTCGTTGAAACCCTTCAGCTTTTAGAAGGAGTCTTTGATATTTATATGCCCGATTTTAAATTTTCCAATAGTGAAGTTGCCGCAAGATTGTGCAAGGCCGGAGATTATCCGCAAGTAGCTATGAAAGCTATTAAGGAAATGCACAGACAGGTAGGCGACCTTGTGGTAGATGAGCGTGGTATTGCAGAAAGGGGATTAATCGTTCGCCATCTTGTAATGCCAAACGGATTAGCTGGCACGCGGAAAGTCATGCAATTTCTTGCCCAGGAGATTTCATCAAATACCTATGTTAATATCATGGATCAATATCATCCCTGTGGTCTTGCCCATACATATTCTGAGATTAATCGGCATATCAGCCTTGAAGAATTCGAGAATGCCCTTCAAATAGCCAGAGAAGAAGGTATTCATAGATTAGACTCAGAAAAGAGTTATCATCTGCGATAATTCTGCCATAAAAGATATACATCATTCCATATCATGGAATAATTTTACTCTTCAAGCACGAATGAATATGACGGATAATTATGATTTAATCGTTATTGGTGGTGGCCCTGCGGGAATGATGGCTGCTGGTCGTGCTGCTGAAAGGGGGAAAAAGGTCATCCTGCTTGAGAAAAACTACCGTTTAGGGAAAAAACTGCTCATGTGTGCTACTGGTCGTTGCAATGTAACCAACACCGCTTCATTGCAGGTATTTATAGAGGCATACGGGAAGGGCGGAAATTTTCTCCGTACGGCATTGGAAACGTTCGACAATGAGAAATTACGTTCATTCCTTTTCTCTCATGATGTGGAAACGGTTGTTGAGAATAAAGGACGTGTCTTTCCAAAGACACAGAAGGCTGATTCTGTCTTGAAAGCGCTTGAAACGTATATGAGAGACTTTCATGTAGAAATACAGACAAATACGCATGTTTTACGATTAAAATCCGAAAACAATCATGTCCGAGGGGTAGAAACAAATCACGGTAATATTTTTGGACACAATGTTTTAATTGCTACAGGGGGGCTGAGTTACCCGGCTACAGGAAGTATGGGAGACGGCTATAAACTAGCCTCCAGCGTAGGTCACTCAATTTGTCCAACATATCCTGCTATTATTGCCTTTGAGTCAGAAGAGACGTGGGTAAAATCTTTACAGGGAACGCCCATTAAAAATGTAAATATCTCGGCGTATCAACTGAACAAAAAAATTGCAGAGTATTTTGGGGAAGCACTATTTACTCATTATGGCATATCCGGACCGGCCATTTTAGATATGAGCAAACGGCTTGTCGAATGCCTGCCAAATGGTTTCATACAAATCTACATTGACTTTAAACCCAATCGTTCAACAGAAGAACTTGATAGCATTCTTATAAACCAGATTAAACGGCAGGGTGGTAAGGCTATTAAAGCATGCCTTACTTTTTTCATTCCGGAGAAATTAGCCCCTATTCTCTTGGGGCTTTGTAACATCGAACCTCATAAAAAGGCATCTCAAATAACAACACCGGAAAGAAGAAAGATACTAAAACAACTCAAGGGATTACATCTTACACTGCTTCGTCATCGTCCTATTGAGGAGGCTATTGTAACGGCAGGCGGAGTAAATCTGGACGAAGTTGATGCGAAGACAATGGAATCGAAACTGATGAAAGGGTTATATTTTGCGGGAGAGGTGCTAGATATTGATGGCCCAACAGGGGGGTTTAATCTCCAGGCAGCGTTCTCTACGGGATACCTTGCTGCCAATTCTATTGATTAAAATGACAATTGCCTTTTCTTAGAATATATGGTATTTTTTGGTGCTTTTTGAACAATTATATTTCGCAGACGTCCTG
>JAUSDH010000269.1 GCA_030650655.1 Candidatus Brocadiaceae bacterium | reverse complement strand
GAAATCTCACCCACAAATAGCCCTGACCAGAATCGTGTCTACAAGGGTTTGAACAAGACGGGTCAACTTGTTGGTTATGCAGCAAGCGGAGAGGCACAGGGATATTCAAGCAAGATTAAAGTTATGGTGGGAATTGACCCCAATCTTGAAAAGATACTTGGAATCAATATCCTTGCACAAAACGAAACACCTGGTCTTGGAACAAAGATGACTGAGATCGAAAGCACCACCACCTTATGGAGCCTCGTCTATGGCAGGGAATTGAAATCAATTGACTGGGATCGCGATGAATCCTGGGAATTACCGCTCCTCAAGCAACCTGAAAGAATAAAAAAATTTGGGTTATCAAAGAAAGCAAAAAATAAGGCTCAACCATGGTTTCAGGAGCAATTCAAAAGGAAAACCTACAATCAACTCGTTGTCTCGAAGGTAAAAGACGTTGAAAAGATTGTGGCGATTACGGGCGCTACTATTTCTACAAAGGCTGTGATCATGGCCGTACAGGATGCTATTGATAAAATCAAAAGTACAGTTCAGCCTCCGGCCTGGGAAGTTAAGTAGTTCGCATAAACCAACGGTATTTTGACACATGGAAAAAATTGACAAAATTAAACCAATCATTGAATCATTAATATTTGCTGCCGAAGAAACAATTACACTCCGCAAACTGGTAGACATTATTGGAGATATAGACAGCGCCCAGGTTCTTGAAGCAATCACACAGCTCAAAAATGATTACGAAATACAAGGGAGATCGTTTCAGATTGAAGAAATTGCAGGCGGCTACCAGTTATTTACAAAACCAGAATATTATGAATGGATCGCTAAATTAAGGAAAAAATCAGGAGAGACAAAACTCTCACAGGCAGCCCTTGAGACACTTGCGATAATTGCTTACAAACAGCCTATCTTGCGGGCAGATTTAGAATCCATACGCGGGGTGCAGTCAGGTCAAATCATTCGGTTGCTCATGGAAAAAGACCTTGTTAAGGTGTTAGGGCGGGACGAAGCCTTGGGACATCCCTTACTTTACGGTACTACGAAAAGGTTTCTCGAATATTTCGGATTAAAAGATCTTAAAGACTTACCAAAGATTGAGGAGTTAGAAGCCCCATAATAACTCAGAGACATGAAATTCAACCAATTACACTCATGGCGTGTAAATTATAAAAAGGCAATTCAGATACAAGAAACTTTAAGAGAATTATTAACCTTTGAAAAATATACAGGGAAAATTCAGACTATAGCAGGCACTGATGTTTCTTACGACAAACACAGCGACCGTTTTTTTGCCGGTGTAGTTGTATTTAAGCTAAACAAACATTTAGAAATGATTGAGGAGGCAACGGCTATGGGCAAGGCGAGGTTTCCTTATATTCCTGGGCTACTCTCTTTCCGTGAGGCGCCAATCCTGCTCAGGGCATTTCGCAAACTGAAAAACAATCCAGATATTGTCCTTTTTGACGGACAGGGAATCGCCCATCCCCGCCGTTTTGGCCTGGCATCGCATATGGGACTGGTCCTGGATAAACCATCTATTGGGTGTGCAAAAAGTCGGCTGGTAGGTGAATACAGCAGTGTAGAAAATACCGCAGGAGCATACTCAAAACTTATCTATGGAAATAAAGTCGTTGGGGTTGTTCTGAGAACAAAAAAAAATACGAAGCCTATCTTCGTATCTCCAGGTCACAAAATAAACCTGTCACTTGCAATACGTATTACTTTGAAAACTTGCTGCGGATACCGTATCCCTGAACCAACACGACAGGCTCATTTACTGGTGAATAAATTGAGAAGAACATCACATTTACTAAAGTGAGGACATTTTGCCTATGAAAATAAAAGCGGTAATCTTTGATTTGGATGACACATTGTACGACTGTTCAGGTTCACTTATCGATGCATCCAGGGGACGTGCAGCTAAGGCGTTGGTTGAGGCAGGTCTGCCGTGCACAGAAGAAGAGGTCTATCAGTTGCAAAAGGAACTCTCTGAAAAACACGGCCCATATCATCTCATATTTAACGAAATCGTAAATAAGTATAATGCTGACAGTAAGTTGATAACTATTGCTTATAAGGCATACAATAGCAGTGAAGTCTCTGAGATAAAACCATTTCCTTATGTCATTTCAACGTTCAAAGAATTGAAAGAAAAAGGCTACAAACTTTTTCTGTTAACTGTAGGCGTCCACGAACGGCAGGAAAAAAAGATAAACATCCTTGGCTTAAAACCATACTTTGATGAAATAGTAATCAGTGATCAGGAAATAGGTCTTCCCCTGGAAGATTGCATGCGTGACCTTATCGAAAGACATACTATTAATTTCAGAGAAGCTGTCATGGTGGGTGATAGGGTGCGGGAAGAGCTCAGAATTGCAAAATCACTGGGCATGATCACAATCCAAATGCTTCATGGGAGATTTAAAAACGAGCCAGCGGTAAATGATTGTGACAAGCCAGACTATAAAATCAAGCGTATCTTCCAAATCACCACAATTCTTCAACTCCAGAATATGGGGAAAACGCCCGATAGGCTTAAGATACTTGCCATTGGAGGTGGTACAGGGCTTCCCATCATGCTGGAAGGTTCAAAAACCTACAGTAAAAATCTTACGGCTGTCGTAACGGTTACCGATTCTGGCAGGAGTTCTGGCGTGTTGAGAGAGGAATTTGGAATGCTACCTCCGGGAGATGCAAGAAACTGTCTTGTCGCGCTTTCAGAAACGGAAGAACAGGAACGAGAACTGTACCAATTATTTCAATACAGATTCGACAGAGGTTCACTGGAAGGCATGAGTCTCGGAAATTTATTGATGACTGCTTTGACCGATATTACCGGCAGTTTCGAACAGGCCATTAAAAAGGCCAGCAAGATATTACATATTCAGGGAAAGGTACTGCCTTCGACTCTTGCCAATACTCATATTTGCGCAGAACTGGAAGATAATACTTACGTAGAAGAAGAATTTAATGTACGTGCTGTAGGAAAGTCACCGATAAAAAATGTCTTCCTGAAAACCAATGATGTTCCACCCTTCTCGGAGGCTGTAGAAGAAATTTTAAAAGCTGACATTATTGTCATAGGGCCTGGAAGTCTTTACACAAGCCTTATAACAAACTTATTGGTTGCTGGTATCAGAAATGCCATTCGAAACAGCAAGGCTACCAAGATATATGTCTGCAACATTGTTACCCAACCGGGACAAACAGATCATTACAAAGTCGCTGATCATATTAAAGCTGTTATAAAATATCTTGGAGATGGTGTACTGGATTATGTTATCGTGAATAACAATATCCCCCGCAAGGATATCCTCGATAAATACCAAAAGGAAGGCGCTGAGGTTGTTTTATTGGACGAAGGCTTCTATAACCTGAAGGTAAATGTCAAAAAGGCAGATCTAGTTGAAGACTTAAACCAAAAGCGTGTCCTCTGGGAAAAGCAGGACATGCTCCGACACGACCCCGATAAACTCGCCGACTCTATTTGCAGGGTATATGCAAATTTACCGTTATTAACACTGAGTTAATAACAATGAAAAAGTGTCCATACATTTCACTTCAAATTTTTCACACCCTCATTCTTTATTACGTTTTTAATATTTCATTATAATTAAATCAATCCTAATGAATTTCAAAAAAGCTGGACGAAAACATCGAAGGCTCAAAACGGCACCATAACACGATCTCCCATTTGATGATTGATATTGACCATTTTAAGCAGTTCAACGATACATACACTCATCAGGTTGGTGACCGTGTGCCAGAAAATTTCATTTGCATAAATTATTTTATTTACTATAATGCAGTAATTTTATACTTAGATAAATGCTTTGCTATGAGGGAAAACTACTCGTATTCATTATAATCAGCGAAGGGGTCGCATATGTCATTAACAACATCTTCAACCACTCAGGAATTTGAGGTAGTAAATCGGATTGTAAAATATTTTAGCGGCGCTCCAAATGTCATAAATTCTACGGACTGGACATTGCGACGCAGTGCTGAGAGGTTTGCTGCGTTCACAAAATTCGGGAATGTAGCCGTTCATTCCACCGTCAAGAACCGTAGCGCCAAGGTAACTGTGTATGTAGGAAGCGATGCAGTTCGTCTTAAAACACTCAATCCTCAACAAACCGAGATTATGAACAATCTTCCTAATACTCTGGCTTTGGTCGAAGAATACATCAAACGAGCGCCCTTTGTGAGAATCAATCGAATGATGGGAAATAATGACGAATTTTCACCGAATTGCAACTTCTTCGTTTCCATCCAGAGACCTGAGATGATTCGGCTCGCCTATATGACATGGGCGACGCTCTTCCCTGCCAAAGCGGATGGAGAACTAAAACAACATATTGTTTACATTCCGGAATGGCAGGAAACTGATCGACAAATCCTGGTTTTTCCGGAGATTAGCACTACCATTGTATTGGGAAGTGACTATTATGGTGAGTCCAAGAAGGGTTTTTTAAGAATGGCCATGTGGAATGCCAAACAGAAGGGTATGCTGGGTCTCCATGCTGGCTCAAAGATTTTAAAGGCAAAAGGGAGCGATGGTCGTATCAGAAAATATGGCATGCTTATCTTTGGAATGAGCGGTACAGGAAAAACGACGCATACCTGTCATACACACGGTTTAAATGAGAAGGATGAAGGGATTGAGATATTACAAGATGACGTAGTATTTCTCAAGAAAGACGGTTCGGCGTATGGTTCTGAGCGTGGATTCTACCTAAAAACCGAGGGACTCGATCAAGTTACTCAACCTATCATTTATAAAGCAGCAATCTCCCGTGATGCTATCTTTGAAAATGTTATGATCGATTATGAAGGAAATCTCTATTTCGAAGACGATACGCTAACCAGCAATGGACGTGGAATCATGATGCGCGATGACCTCAGCCCGTACATTTCAAACACCATCAATTTGCCATCCATTGATAATATGGACGGGATGATCGTTGTATTTATTACCCGCCGCCACACGGTTGTTCCGCTTGCCGCTAAACTTACCTCTGAGCAGGCTGCGGCTGTCTTCATGATAGGAGAATCTATAGAAACATCCGCTGGCGACCCGAAACGCGCAGGAGAATCAATCCGGGAAGTCGGCACTAATCCTTTTATTATTGGTGATAAATCGTACGAAGGAAACTGGTTCTATGATTTTGTCAAGCGAAACGAGGGTAAGGTTCATTGCTATCAGTTAAATACCGGAGGACTGGGAGAGATCATTGAAAAGCAACCTAATGGTGCAAAGGTAATGAAGCGCAAGGTGCAACGAGTAGAAATCCCGGAGATGTCTTCTATTATCCGTGGAATTGTGCGTGGTACTAACACATGGGGTAAAGATAAATACTGGAACCTCGAAGTGCCCACATCCGTGCAAGGTATGGATTTATCCAAATATGATGTAGAAAAATTCTATGATGTAGACAATATCATAAAACAGGTATCTGAGCTACGCTGTGAACGTGTTGCATATATAGAAAAATTCAATGCATTGGATAAGGCCATCATCAACGCAGCGAAAACAATGTAAAATTGAAATTAGTTGACATTTTTTAAATTTTTATTAAAATGTCTACTAATTATATATATTTTGTTTTTGATGAATAATAGTTATGAAACTATCCAAAAAAAGTGACTATGCCCTCCGAGCGATGGTATATCTCACCGCGAATTACCAAAAGGGGGCAGTTCAGATTAAGGAAATTTCTGCAAAGGAAAAGATTCCGCAAAAATTTTTGGAAAATATCCTTCTTACCCTTAGAAAAGTAGGTATCTTGAATAGTAAGATGGGCCTTAGGGGTGGTTATGAACTGGCCCGGTCGCCCGATTTGATTACCTTAGGACAGGTAATTCGCGCGCTGGATGGGGCAATTGCGCCTGTGGACTGCGTGAGTCAGATGTCTTACAAGCCGTGTTCAGAAGAAGTTACCTGTGTAATACGGAGTGTGATGATGGATGTTCGAAACGCCATAACAGATGTATTGGACAAGATGACCTTTGCGGAGATGTGTAACCGTGCCGCTGATTCATTAGAAAAAAGAGAAGCTTTAACATATACGATATAATAATTTTTCCAATAATAGTCTATCAATATGGTAGAATTTGTAATTTTCATTGATGGTTATAAAATAGGGTGAAGATTTTACGATACTGGGTTATTTTGTGTCTCTTGTTCTTTGCAATTGTAACGAGTATTGCCTGTTCGCGGAAGGTTGACAACGCTACTATTCGCGTAGGGTATTTTCCGAATATTACCCATGCACAGGCTGTTATTGGGCTGAGCAACGGCACCTTTGAGAAATATTTGGGAACTGGGGTTAAAATAAAATCGACTCTTTTTAATGCAGGGCCATCCGTTATTGAGGCGGTGTTTTCTGAGGACATAGATATTGCTTACGTTGGCCCTAGTCCTGCCATAAATGGATATGTGCGTTCTGGCGGCAAGGCGTTAAAGGTAATTTCCGGCGTATCGAGTGGCGGGTCATTATTTATCGTAAGGCCTGATTCCAATATAAAAAAAGCCATAGATCTTTCCGGAAAAAGAATCGCTTCTCCACAACTCGGAAACACGCAGGATATTGCCCTTCGTGAGTATATTAAAACCTGTGGTTTAAAGCCAACAGAAAGGGGCGGGACGGTTAATATTCTTCCCCTGCGGAATCCCGACATTTTAAATCTTTTTATGCAAAAACAGATTGATGGGGCATGGGTGCCAGAACCATGGGCTTCAAGACTCCTTAAGGAGGCAGGCGGCGAGATTTTTCTTGATGAAAGAACCTTATGGGATGGTGGTCGGTTTTGTTCAACGCTGATGATTGTAGGTACAAATTTTTTTAAAAAACATCCCGATTGGGTCAAGAAATGGCTGACAGCTCATGTTGAAATAACCCAGTGGATTAATCAATATCCTGAAGAAGCAAAGACTGTTATTGGTGACCAGATAAAGGCTATTTCAGGTATATCTCTTCCAACGGATATTATTGACGATGCCTTCTCACGGTTAGAAATTACCTACGACCCTATCGTTTCATCTCTGTTTTCTTACGCAGAGATGGCCTATAATGCTAGTTTTTTGGGGGAGCGAAAGCCTGATATAGCTGGAATGATAGACTTAAGGTTACTCAATAGGATACTCAAAGAGAGGGCATTGCCACGAGTGAATAAAAGAGGGAAAACGAAAAATAAAATAAGGCTGATTGGAGGTAGTGAAGGTGTCGGAAAGCGCAGGAATTGAAAATCTCACATATAAGGTCATAGATCATGGTTATCCAGTTAAAGCCGATAATGAACAGCAGAAATCTCATAATGTGAATGGGGTGTGGCCAAAACTGCGCGTTCAACACATATCTAAATCATTTCAATCAAAAAACGGAAGAGTTTATGTATTGGAAGATATAAACCTTGAGATACAACAAGGAGAATTTGTATGTATTGTTGGGCCTTCAGGGTGTGGGAAGACTACCCTTTTGAACATTGTCGCCGGACTGGAAAAGGCCGATTCGGGCGAGGTATGGGCTGATGATCATAAAATTAACGGGGCTGGAAGTGACCGTGTTGTTATATTTCAGGAAGCTGCTCTCTTTCCATGGTTGAATGTGGTAAAAAATGTTGAATTTGGATTAAAATTAAAAGGGATTAATGGCAAGGAAAGACGAAATATAGCTATTGAGTATCTCAAAATGGTGCATTTGTCAAAGTTTCAACATGCCCAGGTGCATGAACTATCCGGCGGAATGAAACAACGTGTAGCCATAGCCAGGGCTCTTGCTATGAATCCGGAGATGCTCCTGATGGATGAGCCATTTTCCGCACTGGACGCCCAGACACGGTGGATACTCCATTACGAGTTACAGAATATCTGGCTAAAAACCAGGAAGACGATCTTATTCGTTACTCATAATATTCGTGAGGCCGTATGTCTGGCAGATCGGATAATAATCCTTGCAACATCACCGGGAAAAATCAAGAAAGAGTTTTTGGTAGAATTGCCAAGACCAAGGGATGACAATGATGTGAATGTCGCAGGATATTCCACCATGATCATGAAAGAATTGAAAGCCGAGATTAATAAGGTTATGAAGTGTGAGATGGATGCAGATTCATGTGTAGAATGTGATATAAAATGTACAACTGAAGTACCTGCAAAAACAGACATTGGAGGAGGAATCTAAGAAAATGCAAAGTATACTTAAAAGAACAATGTTTTATATCCTTTTTATAGGAATTTGGGAAGGGTTGTTTCGGTTATGCATATGGCCAGAATACGTACTCCCTTCTCCTGTTTCAGTTTTTAAAACGCTGATTCATGGATTCCAAAATCATACTTTCCTCATAGGTATAGCAAGCAGCATGAAAAGAATTGCCATCGGTTACGGGATTTCTATTGTTGTTGGTATTCTTTTGGGTCTATTGATCGGCAGGGTGCGAATTTTTGAAGAAACACTGGGATCGTTCATTACCGGTTTACAAACATTGCCTACGATTTGTTGGTTGCCCCTTGCACTGCTTTGGTTTGGACTGAACGACAGGGCTATTATATTCCTGGTTTTCATGGGTGCAGTCCTTTCAATTACGATTGCAACGGATGCCGGAGTGAAAAGTGTGCCGTCACTCTATATTCGGGCTGCAAAAACTATGGGAGCAAAGGGATGGAAATTGTATCTTGAAGTAATTATTCCCGCTGCCCTTCCGCATATCATTACGGGGATGAAACAAGGCTGGTCTTTTGCCTGGCGTTCGCTCATGGCGGGCGAATTATTAATTGTATGTTTGGGATTAGGACACCTTATGATGATTGGGCGGGAGCTAAATGACATGAGCCAAGTCATAGCCGTGATGATTGTAATTATCATAATCGGTATTCTGGTCGATAGGCTATTTTTTGTGAAGGTAGAACAACGTATACGTGAACGTTGGGGGCTGGTAAAGGGGTAAAATTTACGAATTACGATTTTAGATTTACGATTTTCCGATTTTTACCTGTAATTGTCATTTCTACCCCTTCGTATTTATCATTCCTTCGCCTTGTGTCATTCTGAGGCAGAGCCGAAGAACCTTAAGGTTCAGGACGACGTCTGAACGAAGTGAAGAATCTTTTTTTCTCAGGTTAGGGAGTAAACAGGTAAAAATTGTTTCCCGTTTGATCAGTTTTCTCCGTGCACACTGCGTCCTTTGCGGTGCATTACACTAACATTACATATCAACCTCAACCGGCAGTTCCATATTTTGCATGGAAGCCTGCACTAATGCCTCACGGTCGATTTCATCTTCTGGCTGCTTAATCCGGTCTGCATTTCTTTCAACAAATCGCACACCTTCAACCGTGTATTTTTTCTTTAAAATCTCACATTTCGGGCAGTTTTCTGCGGTATACATGTATTTCATTGCAAACCTCCTTCACAGGGCATAAAATATTATTCGTTCAGTAAACATACGTGACGCTATTCTACAAAAAGGAATAATTCTTTCAAGAACAATTTTCCCTTCTTTTTATCAAATTACTATTAGATGAAGGAATGCTAAGATAATTGATTGACTGAATACATCTTATGTGTTATATTCTTTAAAATTTAGAGAGGCTATTTTCCATGAGATTTATTGGATTACTTATTGCAGCGGCAATAGCTGTTTGGGTGTATACAGACGCAAAGAATAAAGGGTATAAAACGCTTCCAGCCGTAGGGTGGATGCTGGGTGTGTTTTTACTGATGATTGTATTTTTACCTCTTTATTTATTTGTAAGGGCCAGGAAGTCGAAGCCGGTAGAAATCTTAACATCTTGTAAGTATTGTGGAAAGTATTACCATGATACGCCATTGTATTGTCCTAACTGCGGTCACAAAGTGGGTGGATATCCATTTAAAGAGGAGTAAGCTATGAACGTGAAAGAACGGATACCGGAAGATCTAAAGATTGCTATGAAGTCACAGAACAAATTAAGGACATCGGTGTTGCGCATGATACTTGCTGACATTAAGATTGCAGACACCTCTGGGAAACCCAAGGATCAGATAGATTACGTTGAGGTTGTTCGTGGATATTACAAGAAACTGAACAAGACACGTGAAGAATATGAAAGGCTCAATTTGCCTGATAAAGTAAAAGAGCAGAATGACGAGATTGCAATTGTTGAGGAATATCTACCCAAGCAACTGTTAGATGACGAAATAAAAAGAATTGTTCATGAGGTCATCGAAACAAATAAATTCACTGCCAGGGAAATGGGGGCGGCAATGAAACTCATTATGGGCAAATACGGTAGTGTAATAGATGGGAAAAAGGTTCAAATGTATTTGAAGGAAAAACTAACAACTTGATACAACCTGAATGGCCGAAGTAAAAATTTCTAAACAAGCAATTACATAAACATAGTTTTATTACAGGAAACATCATGCAATTCGAATCCTGGAAAGAACCGCTTCTGAAATTACCCCTTGATGAACTTAAAAAGGCGCAATGCTTCGTAACGGACTTGATTCAAACCCTAGAAACACTGCATACCAAGACTGAAGAATCGATTGTAATATTTCCACCAGAGGACCCTCTGAAAATTGAGGAACGGCGACGGGATAAACGATTTGATTTGGAAATCGAAGGAGTTTGTTCCCTTGTAAAAAAACAAGAATCCGAAGTGTCGAAGGAGTCGCCGATAATCATAAGAGATATCTCTAAACGAGGTTTGCGGTTTGTAACCAGTCAATCATTAATGCCTTCTGACGTATTGGTAGTGACATTTCAATTGCCAGGCACAATGGTGGCTGGAGCTATTTATAAAAACCCTCAAAAGAAAGTTTATGTTGAAATAAGAAGGATAAGTGAGTTTCCAACACCTGAGGGCCTCAAGTATGATATTGGTGCTCAATCAATTGAAAGTGAGAGGGTAATAGAATTAGCGAAGGAAGAGGAAAATCAGGCGCAAGTAAACAAACGGCTTGCTCTAAAGGGAGACACCAGGATTTTGATTGCATCGATTAAAGAGACACAAGCTAAACGTTTGGAAGAATTCTTATTAAAACAGGGATACGTTGTTCACAAAGTTAGTCAAAAACAACAAGCAATTGCATTATTACGGAAGAACAAATTTGACATGGTTGTTTCTGACATAGATACTGCCAAAATTAATGAATTTGAGTTGTTAAAAGACATTAAAATGGAATTTCCAAACGTGGGAGTGATAGTCGAGATAGATACTATGGAAGATTGGAAAAATATTTTATCATGGGAAGTAGATAATTATCTTACAAAAAACTATAATGACGAAGAGTTTAATATTATTTTAGAATCAGTACAAAAGAAATTATTGTACAAAAGTATGTTTGGTGTCGACTTCAAAAAGAGTCGGTTAGAAGGCCTCAATATATTAGTACTGAGTAAAAAAGAGGTCCTTAAAAAGCTCTTAGGTAGCGCATCAAAAGAAAAGGGATTAAAATTGTTTTTTGTGGATGATACTATAAGTGCGCTTACTGTTTTAATGGAGCATAAAATTGACTTTATTATTGTGGATTCAGAAATTACGGGCCCGGAGGGATGTCAACTTCTCATGAATATAAAAAGGGATTTTCCCCATATCGAGACTATTGTAATTTCTCAAAACCTTCAGGAACGCTGTGATTTTTTAGTAAGCGGTACGGACAATTTTATTGTTGAACCGATAGAATCACAAGAAATATTTGCAATACTGCATTAAGGCTGTGGTTCAAAGATAGTGTTGTTTATAAACTGTTTTGCACAGGTGCATTCTATTGAAAGAACTTGTGATATGCGGCTTTTATCTCTATATACAGTAATGCCCTTACAACCACTTTTATAAGCTAATAAAAAGACCTTTTCAACATCATCGATGGTAGCATTTTTGGGGAAATTGATAGTCTTCGAAACACCATTATCAATATATTTCTGACAGGCTGCCTGTATCTTTATATGCTGTTCCGGTGAGACCTCTCTAGCAGTAATAAATACCTTTTTAACGTCTTCGGGGATATCAATAATGTTTTGTATCGATCCTTCCTTTGAGACTTTTTCAATAAGTCTTTCTGAATAAAAACCACGTTTTTTTGCAACTTCCACAAAGAATGCGTTTATTTCGGGTAGTCCCTCCTCTACCAAAACATGGCGTTTGTAAGCAATCGCAAATAAGGGTTCAATGCCACTGGAACAATCTGCGATGATACTGATAGTACCTGTTGGTGCGATAGTCGTCCGTGTTGCATTTCTATATCTTGGCCCGTTCTTTTGAGCATAAATGCTTTTCTGATAATTCGGAAAGACACCGCGTTTGGCGGCAAGTTCGACTGATGCTTCATTTGCCTTTTGAGAAAAGAAACACATGAGTTTGTCAGTGAAATGAATTGCTTCCTCGGAATTGTATGAAATACCAAATTTTATTAATAAATCGGCAAGTCCCATGACGCCTAAGCCTATTTTCCGGTTTCCCTTTGTCAGATGCTCGATCTGGGGTAACGGATATTTATTCATATCGATAACATTGTCCAGGAAGTGTACGGCACGTTGTATTACTGTTTCCAGGCGGTTCCAATCAATTTCATATTTTCCATGAGTTAGCTTAACCATTTTCGAAAGATTGATAGACCCGAGAACACACGCTTCGAAGGGTAGTAGAGGTTGTTCTCCACATGGATTCGTTCCTTCGATTTCTCCAAGAAGCGGAGTGGGATTGGCGGCGTTAATGGTGCCCAGAAATAAGACGCCTGGCTCGCCATTCTCCCAGGCGGAATGTATAATTTGATCAAAAAGTTGTTTTGCATTAACGGTTTTTACAACCGCTCTTGTTCGGGGATTGATCAGTGGAAAGTGCTGATTTTTCTCAACAGCTTGCATAAATGCATCGGTAATCCCAATGGATATATTAAAATTTGTCAAGATACCTTCGATTTGTTTGGAATGGATAAAATCAAAGATGTCGGGATGCTCTACACGCAACACGGCCATGTTTGCACCCCGTCTGAATCCTCCCTGGTTGATGGCCTCTGTGGCCTCATTAAAGACCTTTATAAAAGATATGGGACCGCTAGCAAAGCCACCGGATGTGCTTACACTGTCGTTTTTAGGCCTTATTCGAGAGAAGGAGAAACCTGTGCCCCCGCCACTTTTATGGATGATAGCGGCTTGTTTTACCGTTTCAAAAATATTCTCTATAGAATCTTCGACAGGAAGCACAAAACATCCAAATAATTGCTGAAGGTCTCTACCTGCATTCATTAGTGTGGGGGAGTTCGGCATAAAAAGAAGGTTAATGAAAAGATCGTAAAATTGTTCTTCAAGGGATACAATATCTGCCTTCTTATCGTAAATCAAATCTGCCGATGCAATATTCTTGGCTATTCGCCGAAACATATCTTCAGGCGTTTCAATAGGATTGCCTGCAGCATCTTTCTTTAAATATCTTTTCCCAAGTACTAATCTTGCATTCGGTGTTAAAGACATGGTGTTTTCCGCCATAGATTTTCTACTCATCAAGATAATTGTTTTCTAAATAATCATCATGCAATCGCCGTAACTGAAAAATCGATAGCCTTCATTTTTGGCTATTTCATAAGCATTCAGGATGTTCTCTCTTCCAGCAAAGGCAGAGGCCATTACGAATAAGGTGGTTTTGGGAAGATGAAAATTTGTAAGCAAGACATCAACATACTTAAAATTATAAGGAGGATATATAAATAAGTTTGTCCAACCGGATAGTTGCGATGAGTTATCATTTCTGGCAATCGTCTCAAGAACACGGCAGGAAGTGCTCCCCGTTGCGATTACACGTCGATTCCGCTCTTTTGTCCTCTTTATTTTTTGGATAATCTCTTCAGAACATTCGTAATATTCCTTGTGCATGAGATGGTCTCTGATATCATCTGTTTTGATGGGTAAAAATGTACCCAAACCAACATGTAATGTAACAAACCCGATTTCTACCCCGCGTTTCTGTATCTTCTCAAGTATATCTGTAGTGAAGTGCAAGCCTGCCGTTGGGGCAGCGATTGCTCCTTCTTTTTGAGCAAATACTGTCTGATATCTTTCTCTATCTAAAGAAAATAATGCGTCTTGGTTTTTGGTGCGCTTTATATAGGGAGGCAGAGGCATTCCCCCGATTCGATGAAGGAGTTCTTTTACCGTAGTATTTTTTTTATTAAATTCAATAAGCCATGCGCCTGCTTCAGTCCTGTCGAGCAGCCGTGCAGAGATACTGTTGTCGCTGATATAGA
>JAUSDH010000264.1 GCA_030650655.1 Candidatus Brocadiaceae bacterium | reverse complement strand
TTCCTAACTACGAGGCAGGTACTTGGGGACCGCAAGAAGCAGACGACTTGATGGTAAGGGATGGACGGGAATGGCGGAGATGTAAACAGTAAACAAAGGTTCTGTATGTCTGGAGAAAAAAAGTTCTGGTCGTAGCAAATTATGATGAATTAAGTCGTATTGGAGTTTAGCAATGCAAAGCAAATATAAATATCTTATCGGCAACGAATGGCGGGAAAGTAAGGACGCGCTGGAGGTAAAGAATCCCTATAATAACGAGATTGTAAGCACCACCTTTTTGGCAACGGAAAGGGATGTGAATGATGCCATCCAGGCTGCCGTCCACGCTTTTGAAGAGACCAGAAGGTTACCCAGTTTTAAAAGGGCTGGAATCCTGGGTAATATCAGGGATGGGATTCAGAAGAGAAGTGAGGAATTCGCCCAGACAATTGCGCTGGAGGCAGGGAAACCCATTATTGATGCACGGTCTGAGGTTGAAAGAGCGATTGGAACATTTCAAATAGCGGCAGAAGAATCCAAGAGGATGCTGGGCGAATACATCCCGTTAGATATTTCAGAGCGTTCTAAAAATAGGACAGCGATTAACAAGAGATTTCCTATCGGTCCGATATTAGGCATTTCACCATTCAATTTTCCCTTGAATCTTGTAGTTCATAAGGTAGCTCCTGCAATAGCATCGGGAAATCCGATTATCATCAAGCCAGCCTCTAAAACTCCTTTAATTGCTCTACTGCTTGGTGAAGTCATCTCCGAATCAGGTTTGCCGACCGGAGGGTTTAGCGTATTCCCCTGTGCGTCGAATCTGGCAGAACGGATGGTTGCGGATGAGCGAATCAAGATGTTTACCTTTACCGGCAGTGCGTCGGTAGGATGGCGGCTCAAGCAAATCGCAGGGAAGAAAAGGGTTACTCTGGAACTGGGTGGAAATGCAGGTGCAATTATCGATAGTAGTGACAATCTGGATTATGCCGTGAAACGATGCATCGCCAGTGCATTTTCATTTAGCGGGCAGGTATGCATATCCCTACAAAGGCTGTTCGTCAACAAAAAGATATACGATGACTTTATGCCAAAATTTCTGGATGAGGTAAAAATGTTCAAAATGGGAGACCCCCTCAGAGAAGAAACGAGACTCGGACCTATGATTGATGAACAATCTGCCCAACGGATAGAATCATGGGTCAATGAGGCAGTGAAGGAGGGTGCAGTTCTGGCATATGGGGGAGGGCGCAAGGGTACGCTCTATGAACCGACAATACTTACGAAAACAACGCCACAGATGAAGGTCAA
The DNA here is from genome assembly GCA_030650655.1 of Candidatus Brocadiaceae bacterium. Taxonomy (GTDB): domain Bacteria; phylum Planctomycetota; class Brocadiia; order Brocadiales; family Brocadiaceae; genus Wunengus. The sequence continues at coordinate 8,540 of JAUSDH010000264.1, read as the reverse complement.
TACGAACGAATTATTCGCACCGGCAGTAACAGTTTCAAAGCATGACACCTTTGAAGAGGCTGTAAAGCGGATAAATGATTCTGCATATGGATTGCAGGCAAGCGTGTTTACCAACAACATAAGGCATGTTTTTTATGCCTATGAGTATTTGGAGGTAGGGGGGTTGATTGTAAATGATGTGCCGTCGTTCCGCACAGATAATATGCCGTATGGAGGTGTTAAGGATTCGGGTATTGGCCGTGAAGGTGTGCGCTATGCTATGGAAGAGATGACAGAACCTAAGTTGCTGGTTTTAAATTTGTCCTAGCTCCGTAGAGACAGGTTTTAAACCTGTCTCTACAAAATTAAATTGATGTATTTACAGAATAATACAACGCCATCAAGGAATAAAAATATATGCCCAGAGACATACCGGTAGGAAATGGTTCGATGCTGGTTACCTTTGATCGGGAGTATCAGCTTAGGGATATTTATTATCCATACGTGGGGAAGGAGAACCACACCATTGGACACCCCTGCAGGATGGGTGTCTGGGTTGACGGCCAGTTTAGCTGGATGGGCGGGGAATGGCAAAAGACTTTGAAATATAAGGAAGACACCCTGGTGACCGACGTGAAGGCAAGGAATGATCGTTTAAAAATTGAACTCCAGATGTATGACACGGTTGATTTCCACTTAAATATTTTTGTAAAGGAAATTATCGTTAGGAATTTATGGGGAAGAGACCGGGAAATACGATTGTTTTTCAATCACGATTTTCATATTTATGAAAATGAGGTAGGAGACACGGCCTATTATGACCCTGATACGAGGGCAATCATTCACTATAAATCCCAGCGGTATTTTCTGATTAATTGTTGCGATCCGACAAAGTGTGGAGTAGATCATTTTGCTACTGGAATCAAGGAGTTACGCGGCGCTGAGGGGACATGGAGAGATGCTGAGGATGGGGAGTTAAGCGGGAATCCTATTGCTCAGGGTTCTGTTGACTCGACTTTGGGAATTAATCTTCAGATAAAAGCTCATGGTGAAAATACGGCCCACTATTGGATTGCTGCGGGGATGAATCACAGTGAAGTAGTGAAGCTGAACAAAGTTATCTGGGAAAAAACGCCTGAGGAATTGATCCGGCGTACTGAAAATTACTGGAAACTGTGGGTTAATAAAGAGGTCTTTAATTTCTACGACCTTCCTCAAAGGCTGGTATCCTTTTTCAAAAGGAGCTTGTTGATTATCCGAACGCAGATTGACAGCAATGGCGCCATCATTGCGGCGAATGATTCAGATATAGTCCAGGTGGGCAGCAGAGACACCTATTCTTATATGTGGCCTCGTGACGGTGCACTGATCGCGTACGCACTCATCAAATCTGGGTACATGGATACCACGAAACGATTTTTCCAATTTTGTGCAGATGTCATTTCCAAAGACGGTTATTTACTCCATAAATATAACCCAGACAGGTCTCTTGCCAGTTCGTGGCATCCGTGGATGAAGGATGATAAAAAGAGTCTTCCCATTCAGGAAGATGGTACTGCACTGGTTGTTTGGGCATTATGGAATCATTACGATGAGTTCAGGGATATCGAATTTGTGAAGCCTTTGTACCGGAGTTTGATCATCAATGCCGCTGAGTTTATGGTTAAATTCAGGGACGAAGAGACCGGTTTGCCTTTAAATTCATACGATTTATGGGAAGAGAGACACGGCGTGCATACTTTTACGGTATCCGCGGTTATTGCAGGATTACGGGCGGCTGGTAACTTTGCCTGCGCTTTTGGTGAACAGGAATATGGCACAAGATATTATGAAATTGCGGAGAAAATGAAAGAGGCATTAATAGCATATTTTTACGATAAGGATGAGGGAAGATTCGCAAGGATGGGGAAGAGAACTGCAAAGGGGTATGAACTGGATATGACGGTCGATGCGAGTCTTTATGGGCTTGTTGCCTTTGGGACGTTCAGTCCTGAATTATCAATGGTAGCATCGACAATGAACGCAGTGAAGGAGAAACTGAGGGTTAAAACGTCTGTGGGTGGAATTGCCAGGTATACCAACGATTTTTATCATCGTGTAGGTAACGATACAGAGCATGCGACTGGAAACCCTTGGTTTATTTGTACGATGTGGCTGGCAGAGTATGAAATAATGCGCGCAAATAATTTGACAGAACTGAATAATGCTTTGCCCACCCTGGAATGGGTTATAGACAGAGCCTTGGCGTCTGGCGTCCTGGCAGAACAGATCGACCCTTACACCAATGCGCCATTATCGGTGTCACCTTTAACCTGGAGTCATGCAGGCTTTGTAACTACACTGATACGGTATATGAAAAAGAAAGAGGAGCTTTCTCTCTGCGACAAATGCGGTAACTCGATGTACTATATGCATCGGCATATCCAAAAACCTTGCGGCGCTTAACCAAATACATGGTTACAAAAACCAAACACAAGAAACGTCTCAGAAAAAAGCCACGAGTAAGGTTGTTGTTCCTCATCCTGTTGGGTTCTGGGGTTATTGCTTTTGTAGCAACGCGATTTGTAGGGTGTGCAGAGTATGCTTTTTTTCGTTACAATCCTCAATATTACGAACCCAGAGATCTTGAGAGTTATGAGGTGGTAAAAGAAGGAGAGATAAAAACATTAGAAAAGTCGTTGGAGGATGTAGGACAGGAAAAGGCGCAGAAATACTTAAAATACAAGGATACCGTGAAAACTGAGGAATATTTAGAGCGAGAAAAAAGGAAGCTGCAAGAAACCCTGAAAAACGTGGAAGAGGAAGAACGGCACAAGACGATATGGGAAGAGAAGCAATAAGGTCGAATCTCTAATTATCTTTGTTCTTTATGACTATCGGGTTAACTCAGCCAGAAAATCATTGTATAATTAAGCAGAACTAACAAATAGGCCTCCATAATGACAGAAAAGCTAACATTATCGCATCATAACATGGGGCTACTTGAATTTCAAAACCTGTATTAGCATGGGCAGCAGCTCCTCTTTTACTTATGCTGAGTTAACCCGATAGTCATATTGTTCTTTTAAGGTAACATTTCTCGTGTATGCGATCGGTGATCAGAGGGACTTGATACCTGACCACCGATGCCAGATTCTGCGAATTGTTATGATTTTTCTTTCTTATCAACTACCAAGGTTAAAAAGTTTTCTATGCCCATATCCTTAATCTGTTGCAAGAAAGACTCCTCGTCGTTTGCATGCCGCTCTTCGTCGAGCAATATGTGTTCAAGTAAATCGCTTGAACCGGCATCTCCTAAACTGTCACACAGCGTAATTGATTTTTGAAGCCTTTGAATAGCGGCTTTTTCTAACGCATAATCATTTTCCAATTGTTCCTTTACGGTTTTCCCAATGTTCAGGTTATCTTTTTCCATTTTTGGAATGCCTTCCAGGAACAACATGCGTTCAAGCAGTTTTTCTGCGTGTTTCATTTCCTCTATAGAGGTTTTCTCATTAAACTCATACAAGGAAAGGTAACCCCAGTTTTCACACATTTTGGCATGCACGAAATATTGGTTAAGGGCAGATATTTCTGCCTTGAGTACCTCATTTAATGTTTCTATTACTTTTGGATTGCCTTTCATGATACCTCCCAGCGTGATAAAAATTTCATATGAGTAAAAATGGTTATCTTCAACCTTCGTTTCGGGTATTTTATAGACATTCTGAACCCTTGTCAATTACAAAAAAGTATTGTATTTTCGTCTGTTTTAGAAAAAAGTTGACTTTGATGAATACATTTAATAATCTAAATAGCTCATTTACTGTTTGGGAATCTCAATGTAGGGGTTGAAAATCTTCAACCCCCTACATGCTACAAATCTTTTTGCTGGTTCAATCGTCCTCGATTGAACCAAAATGTTTCGGTTCAGGCTTCAAGCCTGAACCGGCATAAAAAAAGTCGTTGCCGAAGGTAGCGTATCGGTAAATAGAATAAATCATGTAAGGAATGAATATGGGACTTATTGTACAGAAATTTGGAGGAACTTCCGTTGCCAATGCGGAGCGCATAAAGGCGGCTGCTAAACGGATAGTAGAGACATACAAAGCGGGGAATAAGGTCATCGTGGTAGTTTCCGCAAGAGGACAAACGACTGACGAACTGATTGACCTTGCCAATGAACTAACGGATAATCCTTCGACACGCGAAATGGACATGCTCCTGTCCACCGGGGAACAGATTTCCATTGCCCTTGTGGCCATGGCCATTCACGCCCTTGGTTATCCGGCTGTTTCCTTTACGGGCGGCCAGGTCGGCATCGTTACCGATAGCTATCATACCAAGGCGCGCATCCGGAATATCAACACTCATCGTGTACAGAAGGAATTGGACAAAGGCACAATCGTCATTGTCGCAGGATTTCAGGGTATTGATGCGAATGAAAACATTACCACTCTGGGACGCGGTGGTTCGGATACAACGGCTGTGGCTTTGGCTGCTATCATGAAGGCTGACCGGTGTGACATTTTTACCGATGTGGATGGAATCTATACGGCCGATCCACGAAAAGTCCCTCTTGCACGAAAACTCGATAGGGTATCGTACGATGAAATACTTGAGCTTGCGAGTTTGGGCGCACAGGTGATGCATTCCCGTTCGATTGAATTTGCAAAAAAATATAACGTCCCCCTCTATGTCAGGTCAAGTTTCAACAACAAAGAGGGGACATTGATTTGTAAGGAGGCGAAAGAGATGGAAGATATTGTTGTAAGCGGTGTCGCGGTAAGCAAGGACGACGCAAAAATTACGATCAGGGCAGTACCGGATGTTCCAGGCCAGGCTGCCAAGATTTTTAATGAGATCGCAAGAAAAAAAATTAACGTGGACATGATTATCCAGAACGCAAGTATCGAGAATCGGGCAGATGTGACCTTTACGGTGCCGAGAAGCGATTTACGATTAGCCCTGGAAACTGCGGAGAAGATCAAGAATGACCTCGGCGCTAAGGAAGTCCTTCATGACAGCAAGATTGCAAAACTTTCGGTCGTGGGGATCGGTATGCGGAGCCATTGTGGCGTTGCGGAAAAGATGTTCAGCGTTCTGGCAGAAGAAAAGATTAATATCCAGATGATCAGCACCTCAGAAATCAAGATCTCCTGTGTCATTGACGATGCTCATGCCGATCGTGCCCTGCGGGCTGTCCATACGGCATTTGGGCTTGATAAGGTGGAAAAGGAGGAGGTTGTTAAAGTTTAAAAATAGCCACTCATAGATTCGTAGTCATCGAATTGCGCCAAATAAAGTTTGAAAATTAGAAAGCCTCTCTGGGAAATCAGAGAGGCTTTTTTGTTTAATAGCACTACCGCATTCAATCTTTCAACCAGGGAAGGTGGGTTATATTACAAATAATAAACCACAAGATTTTCAAAGCAGTAGTGTAGGTTGGGTTAAGCAAGGCGAAACCCAACATTAACCATTCGTGGCATTCACAAAAAAAGTTGCGTTTCGTTCCTCAACCCAACCTACCTTACTGAATGTAGGTTAATTAGCAAATAATTGGCGCAAAACTATACCTCTATCGGTTTCTGGTAATTTAAGTATCTTATTATAAAAATCTATTGTTATTTTAGCTATTTCTTGTTTTTTGTCAGGGTGAGCTAACGGGGTCTGAATCAGTTCGACTTTATCACCATGTTCAGCATATAATTCAGATGCTATTCTTTCAAAAATCTTATTTGCTTTATCAGTGTCTTTATTATAAACTTCGCTTTGTGCAGCCGATATTAGTATTTGTTTGTCAGCGGCTGCTTCTGCATCTATAAATTCTTTGGGTAAAGAATCATACCAGTTCCTAGGCATGTTTTTCTGGTTGTAAATAACGTCAAATGCAAAATCTGCTTGTCCTTTGCTGTAAAAATAATTGGCAGTATCAACGAATACCTTTGCAAGGCTTGTCAAAGCTTCATCAGAAGATATTTTTATTTTACTCATTAAAATATTCAGTAAGATGGGTCTACCCTTTTGATAGGCTTGCTCACGAGTATCTTTCGCTTTTAAAGAATTAATTATTACGTCTTTAATTTTATTATAGTCTTCTGGAAAGGTTGTACGGAGAGTAGCGTAAGGCTCCATTTTTGCAACCGTTTTTTCAAATTCACTGTCAATATTATTTGTATTACGCCATTCATTAAATTTAGGTTGTACGTATGTGTTGTTAAATGTAATCAAGGCCGTTATGACTATTACTAAAATTGTGTAGTATTTAGCTTTATTGATTTCCTTATCTTTAGTAAAACGATTTGCTAAAAACATTGCTATACCCCACATTGTTACGCCAACCGCAAAATCTATTATCAGCTCGCTCATTGAGTACCTCTTTTTCTCTTTTCTTGAAGTTGCCATTCGGGCCTCATCTCGTGGCGTACAGACTTTATAACGTTGAAATTCAGCGGCGGGCGGTGCTTTTCCACCCGTCCGCTGGAATGCCCAGTTAGGCAAAATGCGTGATTGCAAGACCCGTCCCCATGTTTTTCCTCATTCCGTAGAAGCCTCTCTAACGGTTACAGAGTCCTCTTATCGTAGGTGAGGGGGTATTCACCTCTGACGTAAGAGAGGAAGCCGAGACCAGCAGGTGTGATGCGTACTCTGAAGCTCGGTTGATCCCCAAAATATTCGATGAAACCTAGCGTATGGAGAAACCGAACATAGTCTGGCATCTGGTATTTCGAATCTCCTGCTCTCCTTCGAAACGCCTCATAAAAGATGGCGAGGTTAGTGTAGGCATCACCCTCTGTGCCCTTCGTGGAGAGGTACTGCAACATGTCTATTTGCGTCCCGTAAATCTGATTAAGCGCTCTCTCGTAACGGTACGCGTTAAAGATTCGCAGATATTCCTCGACGACTTGCGCCGGATGCTGCTGCACATACTGAATCGCTTGTTGCGGCACCATGGGCGGTCCCTGCTGTGGAATCGGTGGCTGATTCTCGACCATATTAGCCAATTCGGGTGCCCCTGGTTTTTTCGCTGCGGCTTGACTCTGGGGACTTGCGGCACTGAACTGAATGCCATAGCCTCCGGCACTAGTTATCCGCGACAAGAAGTCGGAGAGCGGCTTTTTAAATAGCAGCATCCCCGTCAATCCAAGCGCAGAAACGGCGAGGGGCCAACGCAAAAGCACGTCAAGGTAGCGCAAGACCAAATCCGCAATCTGGTCAGATGTCATTACTCCCTCCCCGAAACCGATGCGCTCTTATGCGCAAAAGGTGTCGCCCAACGAATTATTATACAGTTTCTGCCTTTAATCAGAGCCGAATCTTAAAATCAAGGAAAATGTAATACCTAAAAACTGCAAACCACAGAGGTCACAGAGACTATTTATTACTTAAAAAAAGCACTTGGAAACTGACTTGCGCTGATTTACACTGATTTTCAATAAGTTATCTATAGTGAGCGACAAAAGAAAGTTGTCATTTCGAAGGAGCAGAGCGACTGAGAAATCCTAAGATTCCTCGCTTTGTTCGGAATGACAAGGGCTACCCAACTTTTGGCACTCTTCCGATTCGTTCGGGTTAGAATTATTACATCGCTACTTTATGAATAACTTCTGATATAAAAGTCTGATAGCGAACCCCCAGTCTTTTTGCCTTCTTCTTTGATATTGCCGTAAATCTTTCATTACGCCTAACGTTGGCGTTTGGCAGCCTACTCATGGATACGCGCACCTAACAACACTCCAAGAGGCGAGCATCATGCGATTGCGAGATACACCGCCAGGAGAAGCCCCACCATGGCAACTGACAGAGACAGAAACGAAGTCAGCCATGGTATGGCCAGCTTGGGAATATCCTCGGGCGGGAGCGAGCCTACGTACAGCCGGTGATTATGTAGAGCGCCCAGAATAACTCCCGAACCCACGAGCACGAGAGCGATACCGACTGCGCTGGAGGGCCAATGAATATGGCGGCTGTCGCCAGAAGCCATACTTGACGCAGCCAAGAGAGTCAGAAACATGCCGAACCTGGCAACGACACAACCGAGGGCCATCACAGTAAGTCCAGACCGCACCCACGCCAGAAGCGTGCGCTCTGCTGCGAAGAAAACGCGCGGGTCAGACATCCCTTAGCCACCCCCTACAGTTTCATTGCTGTCCAACAAATTATTATACAATTTCTGCCTTTAATCAGAGCCGAATCTTAAAGTCAAGGGAAATGTAATACCTAAAAACTCCATACCACAGAGGTCACAGCGCAGCGAAGCAAAACCAAAAAATAGCACACAGATTACGCAGATTAAAGAGATTTACACAGATTATTTAATATCTTTATCTGTGTAATCAGTGAAATCGTTCGACTGAGCGCTCACGACGAAGTCTGTGGTTCCAAACTCTTTTATTAGTCTTAGGTTCTGCTTCGCTAGTCTTTACCTGCGCGTGTAAGTTTTGGTTGGTAGATGCAATAAGGTTCTTCGGCCAGATAGTTGCCTGTGTCGTAGAAAGCACGTGCCCTGCAGCCTTCACAGACCTTCTTGTACTCGCATGCCCCGCATTTGCCTTCCAGCAACTCGGGGTCGCGCAATTTTT
>JAUSDH010000252.1 GCA_030650655.1 Candidatus Brocadiaceae bacterium | reverse complement strand
TCTATCTTATCATCAAGGGAGTCTATTTTGGAATCAAGTCTTTTGATTTCCGATATCAAAACCGTTTTCAGGGAACTGATTTCAGAGGTGATTTCAGATTTTACGGAATCAATTCTTTTGTCTACGGAATCAATCCGATTGTCCAGGCGTCTAATTTCCACCTGGATTGATTTTAATTCGGGTGCTACAACGTCTTGTAATGCCTGTTTAACTTGTTCATATACACTCATGTTGTGAATAATATCATTTTGGTCAAAACATATCAAAGGAAAAAAGAACAAAAAAGAGGTAATAAACAATGAAAGAAAATAAACCAATTATTCCTGACGAGATTATTTCCCCTGATTGCGACATTGACAGAGCTCATAAAAATATTCCAATTGAGACAATTATTGAATATCGGAGCAAAGGATTGTCCTACATGGAAATAGCAAAATTAACAGGTTGTTCCAGACAGAACGTCCAGCAAAGGCCAGAGACTGTCGAATATAGCAAAGAAGACTTAGGGCATTTTAAGAAACATAGAGGGGACGTATTCGCATTTCTACAGTCTAAATTATTAAACTCAATTGACTCCGATGCAATAAAAGGGATGCAACCGTATCAAAGAATCATAGGGGCTTCCATTATGTATGACAAGGAACGGCTGGAGCAGGGCAAGTCAACCGGGAATATCAACATCCTCGAGGTGTCCGCAACGATTGAGGAACTCCAAAGACAAGCGGAAAATCTGAGAAAATCACTATGATACAAATAAACAAAAGTAAACAAAAGTAAACAAAAACACTTGACAATGTTTTAAAGGTACGGTAGTACGTACGAAAATACTGGTGTTGACGGACATCATAAAATATATGCCTGGTAACAGGCAGCAAAGGCAACGGCATCTTGTACCGTCATACAGGGTGTCAGTTGCCTTTTTTGTTTAAGGAAAGGGGGCGAATAATGGCTGTAAGATTCAGGAAATATTTCAATGAGTGTAAACCTGTTCAATGTACCGGTAGAAGGTCAAGGCAATGTCCTGAGACACCTAAGCGGTCAAATGCTGAATATAAGACCTGTGGGGTGTGGTGTATTGAATTCTTTAACGATAGCAAGCAATGGCAGTCTCTTACTTTTAAGGATATACGAAACAAGACCGATGCTGAGAAGAGATTAACTTTGTTTATATCTGACAGGGAACGGGGGCAATTGAACCTACCAAAGAAAAAGGCCATACCGACCTTGGCGGAATACTCCGGGACATATCTTGAACTTTACAAAAATGCTAAAGAGAATACCCGGAATGTCAAAAGAAGGTCAACAAAGAGCCTTGTTGAATATTTAGGGGAATACAATCTTGATAAAATTACTCCCTTTGTTATTGAAAAATTCAGGCTAGAGCGTAAAGAGAAAGGCAGGGTTGCGGATAGCACTATCAATGATGATGTTGCAGTTTCAAGTCACATATTCACCACTGCAATAAAAGCGGGTATTTTGGTCAAGAACCCATGCAGAGAGGTAAGGCGGTTGAAGGTAGGACAAACAAGAGACAAGATACTATCACAATCAGAAATTACATTACTACTGGATAAGTTACACGGTAAAGACCGTCTTATGGTGCTGGTGGGACTCTTTACAGGGCTACGTCTTGGCGGTGTGTTGTTTCTGTCTTGGAATGACATTGACTTCATCAACGGAATTATATCATCCAGTCATAAAACGGGTAAGCTGGTAAGTATTCCACAATCAGATTATCTATCAGAGGAACTGCTAAGGTATAAAGAAGGAAATACAGGTGACAGGGTATTTGAGTCCAGAGAAATAACAAATGCCGTTGTTGTGCGGTACAGCGAACATTTTAGCCAGTTATTTAAGGGCTTAGCCATCCGGAATTTTACATTCCATAACCTGAGACATACCTTTTCCAGCATCCTACAGGGTGAACTTGGCATCGGCGCTGTAGTGGTGCAAGGCATGACAGGGCATTCAAGCTTAGGAATGTTGCAAAGGTATTCACATGCTCAATTAGACAGCAAGAAAAAGGCAATTCAGGCATTAACAGACCATGTTTTGGGCATGAGCAAAAAGACTAATTTTGCCATAGCACAGTGAAAAGGTACGGCGAAAGTACGACTTAAGAAATATTCATTTTATGTATGTGTTTAATATTATACTACTTATCGTTTCTAAATAAGTAATTGACTAATACTTACAGGTGTGATATATTTGCGACTTAAAAAATTGTTAATTCACATATCAAATGGCAGATACAAATATTGCAAATAACAGCCTATTACAGGCAATAGATATATACAAAGAATATTCGAATGGTGAACGCACATTACCGGTCTTGCAGAGAATTAACCTAACCATTGAAAAGGGAGAGATTGTAGTAATCGTAGGTGCATCTGGCGCCGGGAAAAGCACGCTGTTACATATCATGGGGATTTTGGATACACCGACCTCCGGCTCTGTAATATACAAAGGAATAAACCTGAATACGTTAAGCGCAAAAAAACAGGCCGGGATGCGAAACCGTATTTTCGGATTTGTTTTCCAGTTTTACCATCTTTTACCCGATTTTACTGCCTTGGAAAATGTTCTTTTCCCAATCTTCATTGGAGGCGGGTTTTCAAAACGGAAGGCAGAAAACAAAAATTGTGCCAGTAGGGCAATTTCATTACTAGAAAGAGTTGGGCTGGGAGATCGAGTAACTCATAAACCATCGCAACTCTCCGGCGGTGAAAGACAGAGAGTTGCAATCGTACGGGCATTAGTTAATAACCCGGAATTGCTGTTATGCGACGAACCTACGGGTAATTTAGACACGAAGACAGGCCATGAGATTCGAGAATTGATCTGGGATATGAATAAAACATTGAATCAAACGGTTGTAATTGTTACACACGACGAGGAAATAGCCAAACATGCAGGGCGGGTTGTAAGGATTGTAGATGGATGTATTTTAGAATAGAAACGGAAAGAAAGGAGTAATAAGTAAAGCAATGGGATTAAAGATTTATATAAATGGTCAAATCGTTCCGCAGGAAGATGCGAAGATATCGGTTTTTGACCATGGGCTGCTTTATGGTGACGGAGTCTTTGAAGGAATACGCGCCTATAATGGAAAGATATTTACGCTGGACGAACATCTGGACAGACTTTATGACTCTGCGACGGCTATTTCTCTAAAGATACCCATAACAAAGGTTGAAATTGCAGAGGCTATCAAACAAACGATGAAAGCCAATAATTTGACAGATTCCTATATCCGCCTTGTTGTTACCAGAGGTGTCGGAAAACTCGGATTAGATCCCAACAAGTGTGCAACACCGCAGATCATAATTATCACTGATACGATTGAGCTATATTCAAAGGCATTGTATGAAAAAGGACTCGATATTGTAACCGTCACCACGATCAGAAATCATTTTTCTGCCCTCGATCCCAAGATCAAATCTCTCAACTATCTGAATAATATCCTGGCAAAAATCGAATCTATCCAGGCTGGGGCTGGAGAAGCATTAATGCTTAATAAGGATGGTTATGTAGCAGAATGTGCCGGTGACAATATATTTATTTTTAAAAACAACATCCTTCGAACCCCTCCATCGAGCGCGGGAAT
>JAUSDH010000250.1 GCA_030650655.1 Candidatus Brocadiaceae bacterium | reverse complement strand
AAAAAATAAAATTTTTTTCAAACTCATTTTATCGTATTACCCTTTTTAGATGATAGGAAAGAGAAAATGAATAAGAGAACCGCTATGATTACCAATATTTACAAGGCCTTTCATGGTGTTGGTAGAACAAAAGAAATTATTCTCTTTAATTTTATATTTTATGTATTTATAATTTTACCTTAGTTATCTGAATAATTAATTATAGTGAACGCTATAATTGGAGGCTTTTTGATACATGCTTGATATAAATTTTATCAGGAACAACCCTGACAAGGTCAAACAGGCTATCGCACTGAAACATGAAAATGCGGCCAGTATTGATCAACTTTTAGAGGTCGATACTCAGCGCAGGTCGATGATTCATGCCTGCGAACAATTGAAAAGTAAACGCAACGAGAAATCCAAAGAGGTTCGCGAACTCAAAAAAAAGGGCCAGGATGCCTCTAAAATCATCGAAGAAACAAAAAAGATCGGCGATGACATAAAATCCATTGAGGAAAAACAGAAGGAGCTGGACTCCCAAATCACCAATCTGATGCTGCGCATCCCCAATATCCCCGCCGCAGACGTGCCTATTGGGAAGGACGAGAAAGACAATGTAATTGTCAGGGCATGGGGACAGCGAAAGACGTTTGATTTTACTCCTCTGCCACACTGGGAACTGGGGAGTATCTTAAACATCCTGGACCCGGAGCGGGCGTCCAAGATTTCCGGCGCTGGTTTTATTTTGCTGAAAGGTCTTGGCGCAAAACTCGAACGCGCCTTATTTTCTTTTATGCTGGACGTTCATACCAGCGAGCACGGTTATACAGAGTTATTTCCGCCATTTCTTGTCAACCGTACATCCATGACCGGCACAGGGCAATTACCGAAATTGGAAGAGGATATGTACCGGACTGCCGCAGACGACCTCTTCCTCGTGCCCACGGCGGAAGTCCCTGTTACCAATATGCACCGCGATGAGATACTTTCCTATAAAGACCTCCCCATCTACTATACTGCCTATTCTCCGTGTTTCCGCCGCGAGGCTGGTTCTTACGGCAAAGATACAAGGGGTATTATACGGGTTCATCAATTCAATAAAGTAGAGTTAGTTAAGCTTGTGAAGCCAGAAACCTCGTATGATGAATTGGAGTCGTTACTGGGTAATGCAGCAAAGATACTCCAACTCCTGGGACTTGAATACAGGGTCGCAAAACTTTCTACGGGAGATATGAGCTTTGCGGCGGCAAAGTGCTATGATATTGAGGTCTGGGCACCCGGATTGAACAAATTCCTGGAGGTTTCATCCTGCAGCAATTTTGAAGACTTTCAGGCAAGACGCACTAATATTCGTTTTCGGGACGAGGATGGAAAGCTGCGATTTGTACACACCTTAAACGGCTCTGGTTTAGCCTTACCCAGGACGGTTATTGCACTTCTTGAGACCTATCAGCAAAAAGACGGATCTGTTATAATTCCGGATGTTCTTCAACACTATATGAGCGGAATCAAGGTTATTGCCAAGTAGAGACTGGTTTAAAACCTGTCTCTACAACAATTATTTTAAGGAATAACTCTTTCCAAACATTTCCAAACCAAACCACTTCCCTTCAGAACCAATCAATAACCTGCCTTTGCCGGTAATAAGCAAGAAAATTATCAGTAATGGGAACAGTATTGGCAATGCAATGACCAGGATGGTTAATGTCGCGAAGACGACCGGTACTGACGTAACTAACACAACCCCCAGGAGCGGAAAAATAAGCATGCATATAATAACGAGGATACCAAAGGCAAACACCAGTATGGGTGGTAAAATAGCAATCGAACAAATACCCCAGAATCCCTTACCAAATACCCCGGAGACCTTCTTTCCGTATAGGATTACTCCACTGCTCAAATCTTCCCGGACTGCCTGAGAACTTTCGGAAACGGGTTCTTCCTGCTTGGGTTCTTCTTTAGTGGGAGGCGCTTCTGTTGCTGTTACTGCAGAAGAAACACCAGACTCCGATGCTTCTGATGCCTCTTCTTTTTGAAGGTTCCCTCCAGCATCCTTTACCTTTTTTTTCCTTTTCCAAAGCGCCATAGTGAAGTTGATTAACCTCTAAAATTATATATCCTCACATAAACTTGCGATGGCCTGAGCGGCAATGGCCTCACCGCGACCAATGGCATCTACCCCTTCCATCGTTGTAGCCTTGACGTTGACCCGGCTTGCATCCACGCCAAGCCATTCTGCAATATTTTTCTTCATTTCCATTTTTTTAGAACCGATCCTGGGTTTTTCGGCAAGGATCATCACATCCACATTATTGACTTTGAAGCGCTTTTCTTTCACAAGATCGACGACCTTTAAAAGGAGGAACTTACTGGAAACACCTTTCCACCTTTGATCGGTATCAGGGAAATGTTCTCCAATATCACCAAGGGCTGCCGCTCCCAGTATTGCATCGCATACGGCATGGAGCACTACGTCGGCGTCCGAATGTCCGAGTAGGCCAAGATGATAGTCAAATTCAACCCCTCCCAGCACAAGTTTGCGATTTTCGACAAGTCTATGAATATCGTACCCAATCCCAAAGAGCATATCACTTTACTTTTTACCAGCAGTTCCTTGTTCCAATACCGATAGTCTTTCTTGTGCCTTCTTGCGTAACTTTGCATCAGGACTGTACAGGGCTGCCTGTTGGTAAATTGCCTTTGCCCTTTCATAGTCAGCAAGCATTTTGTCGTACGTTTCGGCTGCCCGCAACAATGCAGGACGCTTGATATAAGGATTCAGTTGATAGCTTTTTATATAATACTTAGCGGCGCTTTCGTAGTCATGGAAGTAGCTGCCGGCGTAAATTTCTGCAATTTCGAATGCCGCATCACCGACTTTATCGCTGTCAGGATACGTAGCAATAAGCTTTTCCAGGCGCTTAATGGCGGTAATACGGTTCTCTTTGCTGAAAGACTTTTTGTACATCATGGCGTCTTTAAATAAGGTGTTGGCGTCTTCAATATCCCGTAATATCACTCCAGTCCGCACACTTCCCAGTCCTTCGTCGGTATACAGCGGTTGCGGTACTTTATCCAGTGCGTCAAGCTCCCTGCGTGTCTTCTGGATCCGGAGTTGGTTCCCTGTGTCCTGGTAATATTGTCTTAATTCATCAAGTGTATTTCGGTAGTTTTTCCTTGAGATGGTTACGGCATGAATCAACTGCTCTTCTTTGGTCTTTAATTCGTCTACAGACAATTTCACCTTGCATACCACACAATATTTTTCGCTTTCGTCAATCTGGTCAAAACAATTCAAACAATAGTTTGCTGCAAATGCTGCGCATGAAACAAACACCAAACAAACCGACACAAAAAACATTTTTGCTATTTTCATTCTTTTCTCCTTAGCTTAAACCGCTTTTCCGCATAAGGCTCTTCACATTTTCTAGTAACGAGTTCACTTCCGATACCTGCCTCACCATTTCTTCCCTTTCTGTCCAACGAAGGTCACGATATGATGAGATATTATTACTGATATCCTCGATTACGCGATCAATGGCCTTGTCAATCTCGAATTTCATAAACTCGACAAATCGTTCACATACCGCATCAGTCCGCTTCACGAATTCACTTCGAAAACTCTTCCGCTTTTGTGGGAAGATGGCAAGCCCAATGAATGCCAGTGCCACGGCAATTCCTATAACGACGGGAGGAGGTACAATCCATGAGAACATCATCGTAACACCAATCCCAATACCAACCGCAAACGCTTCTGCTATCAAAAAGCTAATGAACCCGCCCTGCACCATGCTATTGAGCCTTTCTGATTCCCGTTCGATGTCCAATTCCCTGAACTCTTTGGAACGTGACTTTAAAGCAACCTCAATCTCATGCTTTCGATCATCATAGTGTCGTTCGGCGTGCCCATCAAGAATAGACCCGACCCTGCGATCGTAGCCCACTTCTTTCTCAATGTGGTCCCGCGCCAAATCCCACAACGAACGGTTGTTTCTTGCTACATAATCCACCACATCGTCGATAATCCTATCCATGTCGGTTTGTGGATTTAAAAGTCCGTACACTTCCCTTTTAAATCGTTCTTCAATCTTTTCCCTCCCCACCTTGGAGAGGATTACGGACTTCATCGTGAAATATGAATTCAGGAAATTATCTAATTTTTCTTTTAATCGTGAGAATACGAGCTTGATTTCATCTTTATATTTTAATGTATACTCACGCATGTCCTGCTTTTTATTCTTCAGACGCGTCTCAAACCGCTCAATACTTTTGATGTCTGTATTGCACTTGCTGACCTTCTCATTGAGATTCTGCTGGAGTTCTGAGAACACGTTGTGTAAATATTTTAAAGGGCTGACCAGTTTAAAATCGATCTTTGTATCAAGGTCCAGTTTATCAAATATAAAGGACTCGACCTCTGCGATTCTACTCTTTGCAAGGAGCGATTCGTTTGCTTCGGACTTCCCCTTGTAAGCCTCCTTGGCAGATACCGACAAGATTTTCGGTTCAAAACCCAGCAATCGGTAACAATTCTTTTCCAAAAAGATTACAATCTCATTAAGCTCTTCAGGAGACTTCAAGTCTATCTTATTTAAGATAAACAGCACCTTCCGACCCCATTTACCCTTCAAGAATTGCAGGAATTGTCGCTCACTCTCGGTAAATGGATGGTCTGCAGAGGTTACAAAGAGTACGAGTTCCGCCCTATGGACAAAGCTTTCAGTTAGCGCTGCATGTTCTATAATAATCGAGTTGGTGCCCGGGGTGTCGACTAAAGTAACATCCTTCAATGTCTCCATGGGGTAAGTCGCCTGACACAGGTGATCGCCCACCTCCTTGACTTCAACCTTGTCACCATACGTTAGTAACGTAATTCGATTGGTTGTAGGGGTAGGACCTTCCTGTAGGATATGCTCACCACACATGGCATTAATGAAACTGGACTTGCCAGAGTTGTATTCCCCTGCCACCAGCAGATAAAAGGGCTCTTCCAGCTGGGTGCGCATCTCCACCGCTTTTTTCTCCATATCCGAGGTACCGATTCGCTCAAAAAACTTTTTGGAGTTGTCGAGGAGATTCACGACCTCAGGATAAATATCCCTGTGTTTTGCCTGTGTTGTTATATTTAACATGACTTCACGAATATAAAACTTCAAACAGCCCGTAAAACGTTCATGGGACAACAATTTAAGTAGCGATATTAACAGTTTTTGGAATGCAAGTCAAATTTTCTTTTTTAAACGCTAAAGGCAATGGCTTCGATCTCAACGCCCACATCCCTGGGCAACCTTGCCGCCTGAACTGCTGCCCTGGCAGGGGGTTTATTGGTGAAGAATTCTTTATAAACATCATTAATCGCCGTGTAATCATTCAGGTCTTTCATAAAGACAGTCGTCTTAACAACATTGTCTATACATGAACCGGCTGCCACCAGAATATTTTTAAGATTTTCCAGCACCTGTCTTGTTTGAAGCTTAATATCTCCCCTTAAAATTTCTCCCGTTGCGGGTATTATGGGGATTTGCCCCGATATGAACACAAGGTTACTTACCTTGATTGCCTGAGAATACGGCCCAATCGCTGCAGGGGCATTATTCGTTGAAATGACTGATTTTTCCATCCTAACCTCCAATTCAAAAATTTATTTGTAGCGTATATTTTGCACCATAATAACAAAATTACCTATTGCCTTTCAACCTGCGATTGAATTGATTTACAAATTCATTTTTATTGATTGTCATGCTCTTTTTTGTTTCAATTTTGAAGTGGCAAACAATAGTTCACCACAGAAACACACGGATTGGCAGTGAAAACAATGGTCATTCAGTTAAGGCGTTTACTATAGAATAGTTTCTCGTCTTTGCTTTATAGTATCTCAGCGGTTACTTATCCACAGAAATATTGGGAGAGCTGATTTTCAGTGTGGCTCCGTGAAACTCTGTGGTAAACGCTGAGATAATTTCATGGATAGCTTATGCGTAATATACGGCTTCTGATAGAATATGACGGTACAAACTATGCGGGCTGGCAATGGCAGAAGAACGATAAAACCATCCAGGAAACCCTCTCAAAGGCAGTAGTGCAGGTCGTTCAAGAACCGGTTAAGATTTACGGCGCCGGTCGTACCGATGCGGGCGTTCACGCCCTCGGTCAGGTGGCTAATTTTAATACGAATTCAAATATCCCATCCAAACGATTAATTCGTGCAATAAATTTTTATCTCCCTCACGACATCACGGTAAAAGAAGCTGTGGATGTGGAGGAATCTTTCCATGCCCAGTATTGCGCCGTGTCTAAGGTCTATCGCTATACCCTCTTTAATGACTGGATAAGAACCTCTCTGTGCCGTAATTTTTGTTATGTGTGCGGGTTTCAGTTGGACATGGATAAAATGACCAATGCTGCTCAATACCTCATAGGCGCTCACGATTTCACCTCCTTTACCACGAGGGCATTACAGGAGAAAAACCGGATACGTACCGTAAAAAGGCTGGAGGTTAAGAAAGAAGGAAAGTATATCTATTTTACCGTTGAGGCGGATGGATTTCTGTACAATATGGTGAGAAGTATTGCAGGCACACTGATAGAAGTGGGGAGGGGAAAGATAGCAGTGGAGAATGTGAAGGGTATCTTAGACGCTAGAAATAGGAATTTGGCTGGTCCCACAGCACCTGCCAAAGGATTATGTCTCATGGAGGTCAAATACAAATTTTATTATATTGCAGTGTAATAAAATCCTATAAATAAGGAATATTGTGAGTTGGAGAATTCTGTAATTATTGCGGAATATTTTTGTATTTAATGGTTGATCTATGACGCAAGAAGCAAGAGCAATGGTCGTTATTCTGATGGGTGTTTCTGGTGCGGGGAAAACAACGATTGGTCAATGCTTGGCCAAGGACTTAGGGTGGCCGTTCTACGAGGGAGACGACTTTCACCCTCAGACCAATATCGATAAGATGCGACAGGGTATCGCCTTGAACGACGCAGATCGGGATGTTTGGCTGATTGCGCTGGAAAGTCTCATCAGTGAACTCGTTTATAAGCGTCAATCTGCTGTTATCGCCTGTTCTGCACTTAAATGCACCTATCGTAAGCGACTACAAACAGACGCCGCCATGGTACAGTTTGTCTATTTAAAGGGAAACTTTGCTCTGATTCAGAAACGCTTACAAGGGCGCTGTGGACATTTTATGAATGCGGACTTATTGGCAAACCAGTTTGACACATTGGAAGAGCCAGTAGAGGTGCTGACAATCGATGTTGCACAAAAACCTGAGGTTATTGTTGGTTTGATAAAGAGTGGCATTGGAACAGTAACGTAAGGAGGCTGTACTTGAATAGCAATCAGTGATTCAATAATTCGCGCCACCAACCTGTGTTAAAGAACTGAGGTCCCAGTGTTTTTTGGGCAAGGGAAACTATAGTGAACGACTTAAATTAATCCCCCTAAACTCCCCCTTTAGCAAAGGAGGATTAAAGGGGCCTTGTTTACTTATTATTGTTGCTGACTATAAACAAATCAAGAGTATTCTCGCAGTATCGATCTGAAATCTCTAGCGGGTTCAGAATACCATAAAGGTAAGATTGTTTCCACGATAACGCATGCCTTTTATTATCTTCCATAAATACTTCTTAAAATCTTTAATTCATTGACACAACTTTTAAAAACCGTTATATTCATAAAAAAATAAATAAGACTTGAGTATTATGTGATTAGAAAATGCGTAACTTCGCATTAGCATTCATGCCTTATTTAATAACCGAATAAAAGGCTTATTTATTTTTTTATTCGGAAAGGTTTTTTACATGATCTCGATTGAGGATTTTTTGAAGGTAGACCTGCGGGTAGCAGAGGTAAAGCATGCCGAACCCCATCCCAATGCGGACAAATTACTCATATTAACGATCGATGCGGGAGACGGTTTAGAAAATAGACAGATTGTTGCAGGGATTAAAAATTATTATAAACCAGAAGACCTGATTGGGAAAAAGATTGTTATTGTAAACAACCTGGCGCCAGCCATCTTACGGGGTGTTGAGAGCCAGGGGATGCTGCTGGCAGCAAAGGATGGAGATCAATTAACAATCATAACAACGGAAAAAGATATAAAACCAGGTTCCAAAATACAATAGTAATAGTTCACCGCAAAGACGCAAAGGGCGCGGAGAAAGACTCAAAAAGAGGTAAAGAACGTAACAAAACAATTTGTTTACTAAGGACAAGGAGTAAAGATGTTCGGCAGGCACCTCCGATCTCAGTTTTTTTACCTTTAAATCTTAGCGAACTTTGCGCCTTTGCGGTGAATAGACCTGTTTCCTTTTACGTGCAGAAAATGGCAATTTAACCATGCTGCAGGAGTTATACATAACCAATTTTGTATTGATTGATAAGGTCACGATAAAACTCTGTGAACGGTTGAATGTATTTAGCGGGGCAACGGGTGTAGGGAAATCACTGGTAATTGGTGCACTTAACTTCATCCTCGGTGGACGCATGACTTCTGATATTGTGCGGAGTGGCAAAGAGGAGGCCACCGTAATTGGTAAATTTTATATCAAGGACAAGCACCTTCTCAAACAAATTAAAAAGGTATCTGATAACCAGGCGATTGAGGATGAGCTGTTAATCAAAAGGAGCATAGACACTAGTGGACGGAGCAGATGCCGTATAAATGACGTCCCTATAACGGTGACCATGCTCAAAGAAATCGGTGAAATGCTGGTTAATATTCACGGGCAACACGAGCATGAGGCGTTATTACACGGAATCAATCAACTATATATCCTTGATGATTTTGGAGGGATTTCTCCATTACGGGAGGGTTTTTCCGAGATTTTCAGGCAGGTTACAGAAAAAACAAGGCTGCGGGACGAACTGAAAAACAATCAAAATGAGCGCAGACAAAAGATAGA
>JAUSDH010000249.1 GCA_030650655.1 Candidatus Brocadiaceae bacterium | reverse complement strand
GGATACATCGCTAATCATAAATCTGTGAAACAGTGCATCGTATGGTATATGAGAAAGGAATTTAGAAACAGTGTCAGCATCTGCTTTCGTTAAATTAACAGCCTCTGCTACTAGTGGGTCGTTAGCAATGTGTTCCGCAGTTGTCTTCAGCTTTTGTAACCACTCATTCACCTGAGACACCTTCTTCGAGCCGATCGATTGCAAATTGTCAATCGTCGTTTCCTGAATGACCTTTTGTGCGGAAGGATATGCAATGAGCCGCATAACCAATAAGGGTGTAAGGACAGCGATCAGGAATAGAAAGATTAATTTGTTCTTGATTGATCGAAACATATCGCTACCCTATCCTGCTGGTCGGTTATTCACTCATTGTTATGAAGCTGTAAATCTTTTGGAAGGATACTACTGAAATACAACAGAAGGAATATAATTATTCAACAAAATTCGGGTCGACCGGTACCTTCCCCAAAAATGGCACCTCCCTGAATTCTGTCGCTTTTCCAGCCGCTTCTTTGTTTGCCCTGACAAACACTTCACACTTATTCACTATCTCATCAAACGCCTTTGCAGCAACCGAACTGGGATAGGCAACCACAAATGCCTCACCACTATCACACTTTTCTGTAATACCTGGATCCAACGGTATCTTCCCAAGAAATGTGACGCCCAATTCCATACAAATCTTTACGCCTCCGCCGGTCTTAAACACATCTATATTTTCGTGGCAGTGAGGACATTTCAAACCACTCATGTTTTCAACAATCCCAATAATCGGCACGTTACTATCTCGGGAGAAAAACACCGCCTTCTTTACATCTAATAACACCACTTCCTGGGGTGTGGTAACTATCACAGCGCCATCCACTTTTCCAATGAGTTCAATAATAGATATAGCTTCATTCCCCGTTCCCGGCGGTAAATCTACCAATAGAAAATCCAAGCTCCCCCAGCACACGCTTCCCATCAACTCGCAGAGAAAATCCCACTTTGCAGCATCCCTCCAGATAACCGGCATTGACGGGTCTTCGATCAAAAAGGATAAAGAAGCTACTTTTAAATTCGGCATCACTTCCAGAGGCATCACCCCGCCGCTGCTGCCCTTGAGCCTTTTTCCCTCTACGCCTAACATCATCGGGATATTCGGTCCGTGAATATCCGCATCGGCAATTCCAACCTTAAAACCCTTTAGAGCCAGTGCAACACCGAGATTCGTTGTTACGGTACTCTTGCCTACCCCGCCCTTGTTGCTCATCACAACGATCTTGTATGTAATCTCTTTCATACGCTGTGCAATTGCCCACTTGTTGTGTTCTATCTGATCTAGTTGACAGGACAACTGTTTCTCACAGAGTTCACAGGTAAACGGAATCTTGCATTCTGGCATTACATCCCCCTTCTAAACTCAAGTACTTCTACATAAAAAATAATTATTAACAGAGAATCTACCTCTCAGGTATAATCTTAATAGCGCACGTGTTATTTATGGTATTGCAGACGTATTCGCAAATCCCGCAACCGACACATGTATCCTCATTAATCTCGGGTTTGCCATCTTCCTGATACAATGCATCACCTTGTAACGGGCATTTTATAAAACAAAGCTGACAATCCTGCCCTCCCCACGACAAACATCGCGACTGATCAATCTCTGCAACACCCATTCTGACTTTATTCACATGTTCAACGGCTTTCAATGCCCCCTCTTTACACGCTGCGATACACAACAACCCATTGCACAAGACGCATGGATTTTCCTTTGGTACAATAACCGGCGTACCTATCGCTACATCCATAAACCCATTCGACCTCTTGATAGCCTTCGCAGGACATGCCTTGATGCACTCATCACAACGGGTACACAGGGAAAGGAATTCCGTCTCTTCAATAGCGCCCGGAGGACGCAAATAATCCCCTTTGGGCATTACGCGATCGACTTTTTTACTGGCATAATCCGCAACCTTATTGCCTACGAAAGCAAACAAATCCTTAAAAAGTTGCCGCCTATCTACTATCTTTTCCGTATTATCCATAACAAAACCAAGTTTACTTCAACAAAAATAGGTTGTCAAGGCTAAATCCCGACTGCTCCTTTCTACAAAAGCATTAGAATTTAGGTTACAGTTCAGCCCACCACAAAGGCGCAAAGGACACCCTCCCCCATGTCCCCCTCCAGAGGGGGAGAAAGGGGGAGGAAAGAGAAGAAAACTTCACAGAAGAAATATCTTCTATAACAAAATCACTAGGTTTTTCAGTAGTAGAGACAGGTTTTAAACCTGTCTCTACTTTCTAAAAAATAATACCTTTGCGCTCTTTGCGCCTTTGCGGTGAACTATTACGAATTTAGTTTGTTTTTGTAATCCATTTTTTATAATTTATACGTTATGAAATTCAAAGTGCCGGTAATATCGATTGTGGGCAGGTCTAACAGCGGCAAGACCACCCTCATTGTAAAGCTCGTGAAAGAACTAAAATCCAGGGGTTATAAAATCGCCACCATTAAACACAGCCATCATCATTTCGAACTGGATACTGAAGGCAAAGATAGCTGGTTACATACACAGGCCGGGGCCGATG
>JAUSDH010000029.1 GCA_030650655.1 Candidatus Brocadiaceae bacterium | reverse complement strand
GGCGTGAAATCTCAGTGAATATTTCACGAATTACCGACTTACCCACCCCTAAATCCCCTCCCAAGAGGGGACTTTCTAACTCGAGCCCTCCTCCAGAACATGGCTGACCGAGATTCTGCGTGGAGCGGGATTGGTTCCGGTTCCTAATGTCGTGGGGTTGTGGCACATGAAACAGTTCTGGACGTTAGTCGAACTTCCGTTGGTCGGGTATTGCTGGAAGGTTTCCGCCGTCGAGTTGGCCAGGTTAACCGATCCGATCGCGTTGCTTGCGCCGACATTGAGCACAACGCTTGATGTTCCCACGTAGGTATTAGCCTCTAACCACACAGTCCCTATAAGGTCGTAGTTGGCGAACACCGATTGGGGGGATTTCAAGCCAGTGAGGAAACGTTGGCCGGACATGTTCACGTTCGAGATATTCGTCGGCTCGTTGGTGCTGAAGTTTTCGCCGCCAGTCTTGTTTTCCAGCACAACGTTGTTGGCTGGGGAAAAGCGCTGGGTTTGGAGGTCGAAGGTCAGTTGTGGCGGAATGTAAGTCTGTCCGGGTTGAGGCGGATTTGGTTGATTGACCTGGGCGTAGGGCGTGTTCGACCCATAGAAGGTGTAATTTTTCGGGTTGCTCGTCGTGGTGCCGAACGAATTGTCAAGAGTCCTGGGGGAGTTGAGATGGTGCTCGAAAGTTGCCCAGAGGAACTCGGGGTGGTTTTCCGTATAGCCGACGACGTGCAGGCCTACCAGCGCGACTGTAGCCGTGGCGTACTGGCCGCTGGGGACGACGGCGAAGTTGTTCATGGTTCTCCAAACGGTCAGAATCGGCACACGAGCTTGTGTGGTGTAGGCCCCAAGTGGTGGTTTTTGCTCAGGATCCAGTCTTAGCCACGTCGCCTTGAACACCGCAGCCCCTAAGTCAAAGTACGAATCTCGTGGCTGGCTGGTATATCCGCCGTTAACAATTAGATTCTTCTTCGCGGTGTCGAAGTAGGATTTGTTCATGTGGACGGAGGCGTAAACCGGGTAGCCATTGGGTGCGACCAAGATGTTGCCATCGGCCTCGACAATCGCCCCCGCACCTTCGGCAAACCCCGGCGTGCCAGAAACGCTCAGCGATCGGGCTGCAAGCTTGAGCTGGCGCGTCCCCTTATTGCCCGTCCTACTGAGGAGATCCTCCGGTGTGGAGAGATCCATGAAGCGGGGAATACCGTTGCTTCCCAGTGCGGTGGCCCAGACGAAGCCCTCCCAAGCCCACTGATGGAAGATACAATCGGGAGCAGGCGTAATTTTGGTATCATTTTTAGTGTCGCTGGTCGGGAACGGACTATCTTGCTTTAGGTAAAAGGGAAGGGTCTCATCCTCCCACCCCATGAGGGGACATTGGTCATCAGCTTGTAGCGAATTACAGTAGAGGACGATCGCGAAGAGCGCGAGGGTGAGGGTGGTTATTAACGCTTGGTAAGGGTGACTTCTCATGTGTTCTCCTTAGCTAAGATGGTCTCTGGACATAGATGATGATAGGAAATTGCTTTTTCCACGCAAAATCTTATAACAAAAACGAATAAAGATTGCAAAAAGGCCTTTTGAGAAACACGTGGATAAACTTGAGTTTGCAAAGTATAAACCAAGAATTAAAAATCCATCAAAAAAGATAAATAATTTTCTTAACTGCTGAAACATCATCCGGTAACAGGCAGACACTATTTCATCAACGATTTGGAATGAAAGAGATGCATTAAAAAGAAACAATACAAAAAAGATCAGGGAGTGAACAATATTGTAGTTAGAGTACCAATAAAAAAGGACACGCATTAGCAAAAACCGAAGACGATTACAATTAAATTGAACACCAAAGAAGAGAGAATATAAAAAGGATGGTATGAAATTATAGGGGTATTATAACTTACTGGGCAATGTTCAGCACATTACCCGATTTTTCACAAATAATTGACAAAAACTTGTCCCCATGCATATGGGGAATGGCAAAACCATCCCTGCGTCCTGTTGAGGAGTACAAGGAAAGGTTTAATTTTGCGCCATACAGGATTCATCATAGCCGGGCCAACCATCTGCCTGTGCGTTGCCTGTCTGCGTGCGCCGCACAGGCAGAAACGCAGACAGGTCATCGAAGAATTCATACACAAGGTAGGACAAGCGTCCCCACTTGTCATCATAATGTCAGGCGAGGACGCCTGACCTACGCCTGGTTTTTAGGGGAGGATTTTGTGCCGGGAGTGTCTCTGGAAGGCGTCGGTATCCAGAGACCGAGGTGTTTCAGTATCTGCCGTATTACCTGTTGGTCAGTGATAAAGCTGATGATTTTCACCCCGTTAGATATGGGTGTTTAGCATGAGTATTACAATAAAAACAACCATTTTTTTCACAATATCAATACATCTGTAAAGCACAATATCTAATGGGGTGAATCTCCTCACCACACTTCGGACAACATAGAGGATATGTCTCATAGATTTTTTGTAATAGTTCACCCACCCCTAAATCCCCTCCCAAGAGGGGACTCTCTATATTCCGCTCCTGGAAGGGGACAGGGGTGGGTTCTTCTTCTGAGTTCAAATGGAGGGGCTGAAACTGTTACGATTTTTTTAATACACTCGCCCTGTTAAATAATGGCCTTACATGAAGGAATAATTGTAAGGAGTTACATCTTGCATTCAATATGCCGATCTATGACCGCCTCTCAATATTTAACGGGGCGAGCGCCATTGTTTTGACGGGATGCGTCTGGGTTTGTATTCAAAAATTTCTTATTGCCTCTTGTCTGGTTTTAGGTATAATATTTTCGTATGAGTCTGTTAATATGGATGTTTGTTTTCGGTATTGCAGGCATCATTTCCTTAATCATAAAATCATTTCTGAGTTAATCCTCAAAATGCCGTTTATTTTCACCCAACTCGCCTTATTTACCAGTAAAAATAGAAGATGGCAGAAGTATTCCGTCTTTTGAAATGGTGATTAAGCTTAACAAGGATATTGAATACAGAATCGTTGGCGTGGTGATAGAGAAAAAGAAAAGATACAGATAATTTTTGCAGATCATCAGGTAATACGAAAATTGGTGGTAAACCCGATAATCATTTTTTTATTGGACATAGAAAACGCAAATTATTAAATGTAGTGGCAATTCATGAATTGCCACTACCTGGCGTCATAATGGCATTTTCAACTATGGATGTTTTCAAAAAAACTAAACTGTTACGAAAATAGTTGTCTGTAAAATTCTGTGTCTTAATTTAAAACCATGCCTAAACCATCAATATTAATCGTAGATGATGAAAAAGCGGCCCGTTACGGGATGAAGAAGCTGCTCGAAAAGGATAATTACCTGGTATACGAGGCAAAAGACGGCACCGATGCAATACAGATTATAAAGACACAGCATCCCTCGTTAATATTTTTAGATATCAACATGCCCCTGCTCGATGGTATGAAAACCATGGAAATGATCAATGCGATGAAAAACCCGCCTCTCGTGGTCATTGTTACTGCATACGGCTCTGAGAAGACTGCCGTTGAGGCTATGAAAAAGGGGGCGTACGATTATATTGCAAAGCCCTACGAAATCGACGAGCTTCGGATAATAGCCAAAAACGCCTTTGAAAAAATCTCTCTCCAGGAAGAAAATGCCAGACTTCGGCTAGAAATTGGACGTCTGGAAGGTTTGGGTGAGATCATCGGCCAAAGCGATGCGATAAAAGAGGTCTTTGACAGGATCGAAAAAGTCGGCACAACTGATGTTACCGTGCTCATCGAGGGTGAAAGCGGCAGCGGTAAGGAGCTTGTGTCCAGGGAAATCCATAAGCGCAGTAAACGCAGGAACGAACCACTCATTATCATGAACTGTGCTGCTGTACCGGAGACGTTGATTGAAAGCGAACTTTTTGGACATGAAAAGGGTGCATTCACGGGCGCTGCAGAAAGACGTTCAGGTAAGTTCGAGTTGGCCAATAAGGGAACGATATTCCTTGATGAAATCGGGGATATGAGTATCAGCACACAATCAAAACTTTTACGGGTGTTACAGGAACAAAAATTTGAACGTCTGGGCGGCACCGAAACACTTGCAGTAGACGTACGGATCATCAGCGCCACCCACCGTGACCTTGAAGAAGAAATTGAGGAAGGTCGTTTTCGGGAAGACTTGTACTACAGGATCAAGGTAGTAAATATAAAGATACCGCCCCTGAGACATCGGAGGGAAGACATCCCCCTGTTGGTGAATCGTTTTATCCAATACTTCTCTGAAAAACATCAAAAACGTATCGTATCCATCTCGAACGAGGCAATGAAGATTTTAATCTCGTATAATTGGCCAGGCAACGTTCGTCAACTCAAAAACATTATTGAGAGCGCCGTGGTGCTTGCTAATAAGGAAATCCTTGATATAACAGACCTGCCGGAAGAGATAAAGCATCCGGAGAATACTGCAGTAACGTTAAAAAATATTGATTACACGCTTTCATTCCGGGATGCAAAGAAGATACTTATAGAAAATTTTGAACGTGATTTTATAAAAAAGAAACTCGAAGAATTTTCGGGGAATATCAGCCGTACTGCAGAGGCGCTGGATATGCATCGCCAGAACCTTCAGCAAAAGATACGCGATCTGCGCATAAATAAGTAAGGTTTATTTCCCCTGTTTAAAATCCCATAAATAAAAAAGGGAAGGATTTCTCCTTCCCTTTCATTAATAAATTCTGAAAAAATAGTTACGATTCTATTTTAAATTTTTTAATGTCTTTTCCATTCTGGAGATAAGCACACTCACCTCGGCAAGGGACATTTTTGGCGATGTTACCCGTTCTCTCAATAAGGCAAAGGTCTTGTCCAATTCTTCAGTTGCAGGCAACTCCCATTTATGTTGCGATGCTGGTTCTGTTGTACCTCCGCTCTTTGGCGCTGCTGAAGTTTCAGGCATAATTGCAGAACCTGATCCTTCCCCCTTAACCTTTGCCAATTCCTTCTCTAAAGTCTCTTTTGCCTTCTGGAGGTCAGTAATAGCCTTTTGCTTTTCTGCAAGTTCCTGATCAGCAACCTTCTTTGCCTCTGTATAATAAATGAGCTGATTTTTTATCTCATTCTGGCTTCTCTTCATATCGGCAACCTGCAATTCAAAGCCTTCGCCAGCCTTTTTGCCCTCACCTTCAACAGCGGCAATTTGTTCTGCTAACTTATTTTTCTCGCCTTCTAATGCTGTAATTTTGCCTTGCTGCTCCTGGATGGTGGTTTGCATACCGCCAATTTGAACGCCGACAGCTACCCTGACGGCGCCGAATGTATCAACTTCCTTCTTTAATTCAGCCGCCTTTGCCGTTAAACCATCTTTTTCTGCTGCACAGGCCGCAAATTTATCCTCAACTTCTTTCTTTGCAACCTCTGTCTTATCCAGATTTTCCATTAATTCAGGAACTTTTAATACCTCTTTGCGTCCGGCGCCAAGCTGCCTTTCAAGGGCATGTACCCGTTCCTTCTGTAATCTGTATTTTTCGGTAACCGAGACTGCAAAACCAACACACAGCAGTCCAAAAAGACCTACCAATACAACCATAACTGCCTTTGCTTTCATATTACAACTAGCCATTGGATACCCCCTTTTTGTATACTTTAATTAAGTTTTTGATACTTTATGTGTTTTAAAAATATTCAATAATTATTTTGGTAAAAGGTGATGAGAGTGGATAATAGCAAAATATAAATTAAGTTTCAAGTAAAATTGTTATCAAATTGAGCTTGATTTTCTAAACGATATATTACCATAATACTTAAGGAAAAGAAAATTAATCTATCTATAAATTTGTTAAATGAAAAATTTCTCTATGAGTAACGATAATTTTGTCCATCTTCACGTCCACAGTGAATACAGTCTTCTTGACGGCGCTTGCAAAATCAGCGACCTCGTGGAGAAGGCAGTCCAGCTCAAAATGTCCGCCCTTGCCCTGACAGATCATGGGAACATGTTTGGCGCCATAGACTTTTACGAAGCTGCAAAATCCAAGGGGATAAAACCCATTTTGGGTTACGAGGCGTATGTGGCACAACACAGTCGCTTTGATAAAGAATCGAAAAACGGAAAAGAAAAGCTCGGTCACATCACCCTCCTTGCCGAAAATAATGAAGGGTATCGCAATCTTTTGAAACTCACTACATCTGCATACCTGGAGGGTTTTTACTATAAACCACGAATCGATAAGGCGCTCCTCAAAACCCTTTACAAGGGGATCATCTGCCTTAGTGGTTGCATGACCTCTGAAATCAATCGGTATTTGACAAATAATCGACCTGAAGAGGCTATAAGCGTTGCAAAGGAGTACAGAGATATTTTTGGCCCCGACCATTTCTTCCTGGAAGTCCAAAACAACAACCTCGAACAACAGGCAGGTCTTGTATCAGGGGCAGTTGAAATAGGGAAGAAATTAGGCATTCCCCTCGTTGCAACGAATGATATCCATTATATGAATATGGATGATGCGACGGCGCACGACGCCCTCCTGTGTATTCATACAGGAAAACACCTGTCTGATGTTCAACGATTAAAATTTGGAAGCAATGAATTCTATTTTAAAAATCCCCAGGAAATGTACACGATATTTCAAAACCTGCCAGAGGCCATTGAAAACACGGTAAAAATTGCCGACCGCTGTAATGTGGAAATGACCTTTGGAAAACTGCACTTACCAAAATTTACGCCGCCTCAGGGCATGACTAATAATGCCTACCTGAGAAAACTCTGCGATGAGGGTGCAACCCAAAAGTACGGTTCCATTACTCAGAATATCCGTGAACGTCTTGACTATGAACTTGAAGTTATCGAAAGTACCGGTTTCGTGGATTATTTTCTGATTGTCTGGGATTTTATTCATTTTGCCATTGAGCAGCGTATCCCCGCCACCGGGCGTGGCTCAGGAGCGGGCAGCCTGGTTGCTTACGTGCTGAAAATCACGAATATCGATCCCCTCGAAAACGATTTATTGTTTGAGAGATTCCTGAATGCAGAAAGAATCTCCATGCCCGATCTGGATATTGACTTCTGTGCAGAAGGCCGCGAGAAGGTTATTCAGTATGTCAGGAAAAAATACGGAGGGGACAATAATGTAGCCCAGATTATTACGTTTGGGACTATGAAGGCAAAGGCCGTCATTCGGGATGTGGGTCGGGTGATGAATATCCCCCTCTCCGAAGTCGACAAAGTGGCTAAACTTATCCCTAATACAATCAATATAACCTTGAAACAGGCCTTAGAACAGGAACCTGCGTTAAAGGCGCTGTATGATAATGAAAAACATATCCATGAATTGTTTGACAT
This sequence comes from Candidatus Brocadiaceae bacterium, assembly GCA_030650655.1. GTDB lineage: Bacteria > Planctomycetota > Brocadiia > Brocadiales > Brocadiaceae > Wunengus. The sequence continues at coordinate 2,149 of JAUSDH010000029.1, read as the reverse complement.
TTCCAAAAAGCTAGAAGGATTATGCCGCCATGCATCGGTACATGCGGCTGGTATTGTAATTTCAGATGAACCGCTAACGGAATACGTCCCCCTGGCTAAAAGCGGTGACGTGGTCACAACACAATTCTATGATGAGATATTGGTAGATAAGATTGGGCTGTTAAAGGCTGATTTCCTTGGCGTTCGGAAGTTAACGGTCATAGATAAGGCACTCAAATTGATTCGTGAAACCACGGGAAACGATATCGACCTTACGAAAATCCCCATGGATGATAAAAAGACTTATGAACTGCTATCCCGCGGGGATGTGAAGGGTGTCTTCCAGGTAGAAACCAGCCGTGGATTCAGGGAATTGTTGAAAAAGCTAAAACCGGGTAAATTTGCAGACATTTTACCGCTCGTGGCTTTGTACAGACCGGGCCCCTTGCAGAGCGGGATGGTAGACTCCTTTATCAACAGGAAACACGGGAGGGAAGAGGTAACTTACCTTCATCCTTCTCTTGAACCTATCCTGAAAGAGACCTACGGGGTAATCTTATATCAGGAACAGGTCATGCGCATAGCCAACCGTTTGGCAGGATTTTCCCTGAACCAGGCAGACAACCTCCGGAAGGCGATGGGAAAGAAGAAGCCGGAGATCATGGCGAAATTCAAAGATCAGTTTATGAGCGGCTCTGTGGCAAACGGCATCCCCAAAGAAATCGCCCAAAATATATTTGAGTTGATGGAATATTTTGCCGGCTATGGATTCAACAAGTCCCACTCCGCAGCCTATGCCGTAATTACCTACCAAACAGCCTATCTGAAGGCAAATTACCACGTTCAATATATGGTTGCACAGTTGAGTTGTGAAAAAGAGAACACGGATAAGATCGTGGAATACATTGAGGATTGCCGCCACATGGGTATCGAGGTCATTCCACCCAATATTAATGAAAGTTACAACGACTTTACTATTGCAGATGGAAACAAGATACGTTTTGGACTTGGAGCCATAAAAAATGTGGGCGACAAGGCCATCGAATCCATACTCCAGGCCAGAAACAATGGTGGTCAGTTTGCCTCGATTCTGGATGTGTGCAAACGGGTTGACTTGCGTGTCGTCAATAAACAGGTGATTGAAAGCCTGACCAAGTCAGGAAGCTTTGACTCTTTGCACGACAATCGCGCACGACTCTTTGCTGGACTTGACACGGCCATGCAGATGGGCAGTATCGCGAATAAGGACAGACGCACTGGCCAGAAATCCTTATTTGACATGGGCAGTGAAATAGAGACGATCGGGAAAGGGGACGCTGGGACAGATATCAATGTGAACCAATGGTCTGAGAAGGAAATGCGTCAGGCAGAAAAGGAAAGTCTGGGCTTCTATTTTAGTTCACACCCCTTGACTGCCTATAAGGAAAAGATTAAACAGCTTTCGACTACATCTTCAGCAGAGATCTCAGAACTTTCTGAGGGAGAAGATGTGGTTATAGGCGGTATTATTACCAACCTCAGGCAGACTACAACCAAGCGGGGCGATCCCATGCTGTATATCACTCTAGAAGACATGAAAGGCGCGGCTGAATGTCTTGCCTTCAGTAAGGAAATAAAGGCGTATCAGCCGCTCCTGAACGTGGACGAGATTGTTTTTGTAAAGGGTCAGGTAGGTTTCCAGAGCGCCGTTCCTACCCTGCGGATTAAGGAAATTATTGCTGAAAAAGATGCGCTAAGGCGTTTGGTCAAATGCATAACCATTCGGTTCGACGCCTCTCAATTTGAAGAAACAAAATTAACTCAACTCAAGGAAATCACAAAGAAACACTGCGGCACATGCCCCCTTTTCTTTGAGATCAGCACACCCGAACAGGGCATCACCCAAATCAGGACTTCCAGCCAATATTTTGTGTCAGTAACGGAAGCCTTTTTATCCAGTATACGAGATCTCTTCGGCCCCGAGTCATGTAAGATTAATCAATCAGAACTGCTTGCAATGGTTTAAAAGGTTCTGATTGTTTGGACTTGACGTTTTTTTTGAATGAGATGGTATTTGGAAGTCAAAGGCATAATGAGAATAGAAAATTATCACAATTCGGTATACTAATAAATAAGTTTCTATGCAAGCGTCATTGCGAGGGCGATAGCCCGAAGCAATCTCTAGGGCTTG
>JAUSDH010000227.1 GCA_030650655.1 Candidatus Brocadiaceae bacterium | reverse complement strand
GGCATTAGGGCGTATCGGCAGCGATAAGGCCATGAGCATCCTTTTCAATATCCTGATTACTGATGCAGGAGAAGACGCTGCATGGGCGCGCACAAAAGCTGCATGGGCATTAGCCGCAATCGGCGAGAAATCCATTCCCCTTTTGACAAATGCCTTGAGGGATAATGAAGAATCAACGAGGCGCAGGGCGGGATGGGCGCTGATAAAAATAGGTAACCCGTCAGTAAAGTTGTTAATAAGTTCACTGCGCGAAATTAATAAATTTACGAGGGAACGTGTGGCGCAGACCCTTGGTTGGATTGGAGACGAAAGGGCTGTTAACTCATTACTATGGGCATTGAAGGATGAAGAGCCTTCTGTTGTAAGCGCTGCGGCATGGGCATTAGGCAGGATTGGTAGTCCTTCAGCTCTTTCTGAACTTCAGTCCCTGGTGAATAACGAAAATATCGATATCAGGGAAAATGCGGTTGAGGCAGGTCAAAGAATCCTGGCGAATAAAGAACGGATGGCTTATTTTAAAGAGTCTGCACGAAAACCATAAAACTATTTGATTAAGAGGTAAAATTTCAATATTATAGTATTTTAATTTAAACTAAAAATACTGACGAAAGGTCCCATTTGATGAAACGCAGTGTGGTATATCTTGTAGGTGCAGGTCCCGGCGACCCAGGCCTTATCACCGTAAAAGGCTTGGAATGCATTAAAAAGGCCGATGTTATCATTTATGATTATCTGGTAAATGTCAACCTCCTCAAAAATGCCAGACCTGACACAGAATTTATCTATGTAGGTAAACAGGGAGGAGCACACACCCTTGAACAGGAAGAGATCAATGAACTCATTGTAAAAAAGGCATTGGAAGATAAAATAGTAACCCGACTAAAGGGAGGAGATCCGTATGTCTTCGGGCGCGGCGCAGAAGAGGCATTGGTGCTCCGTGAAAACCATGTACCTTTCGAGGTCGTTCCTGGCATTACCGCGGCCATCGCAACTCCTAACTATGCAGGTATCCCTGTCACGCATCGTGACTGTACCTCTACCTTTGGGCTGATTACCGGACACGAAGACCCCACAAAAAACGAAAGTTCCATCGATTGGGCAAAGATCAGTACCGGAATTGGAACTCTTGCTTTTTATATGGGAATTAAAAACCTTCCGTATATTACCGAACAGCTCATGAAACACGGCCGTTCCAAAGATACCCCTGTTGCTGTGATTCGCTGGGGAACCACTTCTCAACAGAAAACCGTGGTGGGGACGCTGGATACCATCGTCCAAAAAGCAAAAGATATAAAACCTCCGGCAATTACCATAGTCGGCGAGGTCGTTAAATTGAGGGATCAACTCAACTGGTTTGAGACCAAACCGTTGTTTGGGAAGACGATCGTCGTGACGCGTTCGAGAGAGCAGGCCAGCGACTTTGCCGATAAATTATACGAATATGGCGCTCATGTCATTGAATTCCCTACCATTGAAATTACAAAACCAGATTCCATTCAGCCCCTGGATGAAGCCATAAAAAATATTCATTCTTATAACTGGCTTGTTTTTACCAGCATTAACGGGGTTGACGCATTCTTCCAACGGCTGTTCGAGTTGGGAAAAGATATTCGGGAACTTAAAGGCATCAAGGTTTGCGCTATTGGCCCTGCAACGGAAGAAGGCATAAAAAAGTATCACATAAAGGTTGATTGCAGGCCGCCTAAGTTTGTTGCAGAGTCTGTTGTTGAAGAGTTAAAGAAGGTAACGACTATAAAGGGTGAAAAGTTCTTACTGCCCAGGGCAGATATTGCCAGAAGCTTCTTACCTGAAGAACTTCAAAAATTGGGTGGAAAGGTTACCGATCTGGTGGCTTACAAGACCGTCATGGCACAACCCAGGGACATTAATCTTGTTGATAAAATTAAGAATGGCGAGATTCATATCATCACCTTCACAAGCTCATCTACGGTGAGAAATTTTTTACAAATCGTTGGTGAGAAAAACATATCGGCATTCAATGGCCATGTCCAGTTTGCCAGTATCGGCCCGATTACCACACAAACTGCCGAGGAAATGGGACTCCGTGTCGATATTAAAGCCAAGGAATATACCATTCCTGGATTAGTAGATGCCATCCTGGAAAGTACAGCCTCCAAATGATAAGCCGCGAATTTGTACAAAAAAGCACGAATGAAAATGATTCACAGAGGATGCGGAACAAAGGAACTACAAGGGTATATTCCCTTTATTTTTCTGTGATCTCTATGTCCTCTGTGGCTAAGAGGTCGCTGAAGGCAGTCTAATTTAGTTGTTTCCTTACCAAAAATTCAGAAGGGTTAAGAAAATGGTTACCTTCCCATACAATCCTCGGCTAGTTAACCACTACAATTCATAGACTGCATTCCAGAGAAAAATGGGAGTCTTCCCGGTTCTAGCAATTCTTTACAAGAACTAAGGGAGTTCTTAAATGAAAAAATCAGAAATAGCCTTGTTGCCTCAAGAAACAATAGAGAGCAAGATATTTTTTCTGAGAGGCAAAAGGGTAATGCTCGATAGAGATTTGGCGGTACTTTACGATGTTGAAACAAAATACCTGAAACGTCAGGTTAAAAGGAATATTGAGCGCTTCCCGGAGGATTTTATGTTTCAATTAACGAAAGATGAGTTTAATAACTTGAGGTCACAAATTGGCACCTCAAGTTGGGGAGGAACCAGATACCTTTCCTATGCCTTTACAGAGCAAGGTGTTGCCATGCTTTCGAGTGTTCTCAATAGTGACAGGGCTATACAGGTAAACATCCAGATTATGAGGACGTTTACAAAACTTAGAGAAATGCTGATGGCTCACAAAGATTTAAAGAGAAAGATAGAAGACATGGAAAAGAAATACGATTATCAGTTCAAAATCGTCTTTGACGCCATAAAGCAATTGTTAGAACCACCGACAGAACCAAAGGGCAAGATAGGTTTCCGCGCCCTTAAAAAAGATTTAAGCTATAAACGGAGCAGCTTATTCCGACACCTTTAAATAAGGTATTCCTAATACATTATCTGCCATTGCAGGTAAAAATTGAGTTTTGATACCATGATAAGAAAGGCATTGCTTCTAAAGATTTTCGATGCTGCCTATATGCAGCGGTGGAACGACAAGATACGTCCTATAGAATTGATAGAACTGGATAAACAAGCCCACAAAATGGTAATTGCTTATTTTTTAGGTAAATTCGAGGAAGACAAGCAGGGTTTTAACTGGATAGACATCATTGAAGGGGGAATTTTTGAACTTTTGCAGCGCATTGTCATTACCGATTTAAAGCCGCCAATTTTTTATAAAATAAAGGAAGATGCAGACAAATACAAACAATTGAACGAGTGGGTTTATAAAGAATTAGAATTCATTCTATCGCCTTTAGGCAGGGATTTCTGTGAAAGATTTTGCAGTTATTTTTTAAGGAGTGACGACACGTTAAACAAAAGGATTTTAAGCGCCGCTCACTTTTATGCTACAAAGTGGGAGTTCAACATTATTGAACATGCAAATCCAGACGGCTACGAGATAGATACTATAAGAAAAGATTTACAGGAAAAGCAGGAACGATACTACGATTTAAAGGGTGTGGATCAATTGACAAAGCATTCAAAATATAAAAATTTCATCGACTTGTGCGGTCAACTCAGATTCCAATCAAGATGGGCTCATCTCCACAGAATACCAAAGACTTCTGTTCTGGGACATTCGTTATTTGTTGCTATACTTTCTTATCTATTTTCTCTGGAAATAAAGGCATGCAAAAAAAGGTGTGTTAACAACTACTTTACCGGCTTGTTTCATGACTTGCCGGAAGTCCTTACCAGAGATATCATATCTCCCGTAAAGAGGTCGGTCGAAGGACTAAGTGACCTGATAAAAGGATATGAGAAAGAGCAGATGGAGAAAGAAGTATATGGTCTGATTCCGGAGGAATGGCATCCAGAAATTAAAATGTTTACTGAAGACGAATTTGACAGTGTTGTGACAATAAACGGGAAAAAAGAAAAATTCAGCAGCAAAGAAATCAACGAGACGTATAACGACGATAGGTTCAATCCGAAAGACGGAGAACTTGTTAAAGCAGCCGATAGCCTTGCTGGATTCATAGAGGCATCCGTAGCGATACGGAATGGAAGCGCAAGTCCAGATCTTCAATATGCAAAATTATCAGTAAAAAAACAGTATGAAAGAGTTAACATTGCAAATATAAATTTCGGAGAACTCTACGCTGATTTTGACTGAAGGAAATTCAAAGAGCGCACGGAAAACAAAAAATCTGTCCGCATTGTGGAAAAGACATTCACGAGCCACCAGAAAGAATATCAACGATACACTTAAAATACCTTGATAATAAAAAAGATTTAGACTATAAACAGACCAGCTTGTTTTCTGTTATCTTCTATAAAAGCGGTATTAAAGAAGAAGGGATTGTTATGCAAACATCTTATAACATCAAAATCTTAGAATCGGATACTAATAAGATTGGCGACCTTTTTGGCAGGCTTATGGGGGATTTGTTTTTAGCATTAGGTTATACCCAGGTTCGGTTAAATGTTCACAAATCCGGCAGGGAAATAGATATTGAGGTTGAACACAGAACAGAACCAAGAAAGGTTATTGCCGAAT
>JAUSDH010000212.1 GCA_030650655.1 Candidatus Brocadiaceae bacterium | reverse complement strand
AATATCTCAAAAAATAAAAGAACAACGACGAAAGAAGGTCATGCTCACGCAACAGGAAATTGTATTGAAAAAACACAAAAACCTGGTGGGTAATTCAATTTCTGTTATTGTTGACGAGAAAAGCGAAAGCAATGATGGTTGGCTTGGCAGGACGTACGGGGATGCTCCCGATGTGGATAGCAAGGTGATTATTCAGGGAAATCATGTAAAAGCGGGTGATATAAAAAATATGATTATTACTGGCACTGCAGGTTATGACCTGACTGCAACTTCTATAAAAAATGGAAAGAGGATCAAATGAGTTCTTTTGATTTTTCAAGCTGTACGGCTTTCAATCTGCCCAACCGATTAACCCTGTCGAGGCTCCTGCTGGCCATTGTATTCTTTATTTTTTTATCGTACCGTTGTTACACTATTGCACTTATTGCGTTTAGCCTGGCATGGTCAACCGATTGGTTAGATGGTTATCTGGCACGTAAAAAAGGTCTCCTTACAGATTTTGGGCGTATTGCAGACCCATTTGTAGATAAGATTATCGTTTGTGGCGGATTTATATTACTTATCCAGCATGCCCATGACATTATACCTTCATGGATGGTTGTCGTGATTGTAGCTAGAGAATTTCTCGTCAACAGTCTGAGAAGCTATTCAGAATCAAAGGGGATTGAATTTGGGGCAACGATATGGGGCAAGGCAAAGATGTTTATCCAATCATTTACCATCAGTCTGATATTGTTATTCTTTGCTCATCTCCAGCACCTTATAGCCATCAAACAGGGGATCATTGTTATGCTCTGGATTACCGTCATTATTACCCTCGTATCGGGAATAACCTATATGGTGAAAGCCGGCCCCGCAATCCTGGCGAAGTAGTACTCAATTTCATTAAAAACTTTAGCAATCGGTAAAATTGAACCAGCCAATAGTCAGATCGCTTCGATTACACCTGTTTTAGAGGAGCGACGTTCAGGCTACCTTTAATCCAACGCACATCTTTATTGTATTATTTAATTCTTTCAATAACTCTTCAAGGTTGACAGGATTGATTTGCACGGCTTGCCCCAGACTGATTGTCCTGGCCAGGGTGTTCCTGAGAATTGGATTTTTCAATTGTTTGAATCCAAATCCAACTAATATATCGAGGGTTTGTGGATATTGTTTAATGAGTTGATAGACGTTTGTACCGGCTGTTGCGACGGTAATTTGCTCAGTCGACTCTTCTTCTACGTCAAGCCGCATCGTTTTCCATGCATTGATACCAAAACAGAACATCGCGGAGTACTCAATAAAGCCGCTGATTCCCATAAGAGGATAAAATTGTGGATACAGGTGAGCGGAAACCGGTTGTGCTACTACCCTGAATACACATCCAATATTAATCAGCACGAATGTTGCGTCAAGCAGTTTTGGACTGCATAGTTTTACACCTTTACTCAAGGGAATCATTTTGGATGCGCATCCCAGGATCATCATACTGATGAATCCGATAAAGATGGCATGCCGGTATGCGCCAAACAAGGCATGAGATGTCCGTTCCCCCGATAGGGTTTCATAAATAGTAAAGCTCAGCAATGCACTTTCTGAAACAAACAGCCATAGAAGCGCTGCTCTAATATACTTTCTAAATCCAATGGGTAAATTAGGGTTGTTCTTAATTCCCTTTTTACTGTCGAACAAATTCAAGTTATATATAAATAAAAACACCCCAACGGTCTCCAGAATCCCGGCCATTAAAAATACTGCATTAAAAAAACCATAGAGATTATCAGTGTATTCCCGGTAAAATCCGGATATCACTCTTAATGCAATAGAGATATTGAGTATGGAGAGAACATAGGTGCTTCTTTTCTTGTTTGGCTCTTCTATGCCCAGAAAAATTGGCAACGTCTTTGTGAATATTCCAATAATAACCATGCAGGCAAACCCCATGATCTGGATATGCCGAATGGGGTCCTTAAAGACTTCCGGGATGTTTGTGTTTCCTACAACGGTAAAATGGAAGTATAAAGCGACAAAAGCTATTGCCTGAAGGATAAACCAGAGATAACTAGACAGGAGAAACCCTTCGTAAGCTTCATACTTCTCTTTTCCCGATAAGAAATACGTCCTGCAAGTAACGTAGATAAAAATGGCTATCGATGCGACCTGGAAAATACAACCAATCAAGGCTGGAATTTTTAAGAAGAAAAAGCCTGAGTAATACGAAATTGTCTTAAAAACAAAGGAGAGGAAAATACCTGCTACCATCAAAAAGAAGGATTTGTAAGCCAGCGGAGAGCTATAGAGCATGGTATTCCAAAATTTGGGTAATGCAAAATATGAAATTCCCATGATAAACAAACCAACCCATCCGTATACCTGCGTATCACCGTGTGTTTCTGTTAGTATCCAGGCTAATGAAGAAAGGGAATTTCGAAACGCCGCATACGCCAGCAAGGATGCCCCATAGAGACACCCCGTGGAAAGCACTACGATAATGGCTGTTTTAACAAAGATCTCATAGACATGTTCGGCTTGCGGTTTGGTAATGGCACCCTCAGTGTTCGAATCAACTTCTCCATTGATAAGTTTTTGAAGATCGTCAATCAGTTGGGAGGGATTGATATTGTGCATCTTGGCGAAGAAGGAAAGGGGTTTATCGGGGAGGATGTTACTGCCGCACATGATACCATACGTCTCAAATATACGGCGGGTAACAGGATATTTTTCGACAACCTCTTTGACAGTATTTTCTTGCCTTATCCTCTCCATAGATGAAGTTCCTTACGTCTTTCATAAGATTTAAGAGGCATTTTATAGAATAACATGAACGAAAACATCTTGTAATTTATTTGATACAAAGTAATAATATGAAAATTTCAATTTAATATATCAGACGTGCAAAATAGTGTCAATGACATTCTCTAAGAAGAGTCCGTCTGAAAGTGTAATGACTATAAAGGTTTTTTACAGAAATAGCTATGTTCTATTCTACCGTGACCCCGCATCGATTTCTCCTCCTCGGCTTTATTTTTATTATTTTTACAGGTGCTTTTCTTTTGTCACTTCCGATTGCCTCTACGAGTGGCAATTCGCAATCTTTCATTGATGCCCTGTTTGTAGCAACCTCAGCTATCTCCACCACCGGATTGACAGTTGTGGATTTGGGCAGTTTTTATTCCCTCTTTGGACAGATCGTTATTCTTGTGTTGGTTCAGATAGGGGGACTGGGATACATGATTTTCATCGTTATGATCGTGTTGCAACTTGGCGTTAAGTTATCACTCGGTGGAAAGCTGGTCTTAGAAGAATCTATGAGTAGTCCTCCTTATGAAGAAGTATCTCGTTTCAGCAGAGCGATCATCTTCATTACATTGATATTTGAGTTTCTGGGCGCTGTGGTCTTAAGTTTGTATTGGATGAGAGAATTCCCGGTAAAACATGCTATCTATCTCGGAATATTTCATTCCGTCTCAGCATTTTGTACAGCCGGATTCAGCTTGTTTCCTGACAACCTGAGTGCCTATCGTGATAATATTGTTATAAACGTGATAATCGACATACTTTGTATTGTTGGAAGTGTTGGGTTCTTTGTCATCTATGATGTATACAATATGGTGTCTCGGAAAAAACGTGAAGATGAAACACCGAAGAAACTCCTGGTTCATACAAAACTGGTATTAATCATGCTTCCAATACTTATAATCACAGGAGCGTTACTGATATATCTATCTGAATGGAATACCCCATTACCATCGTTTAAAGACAGAATTTTAACATCTACATTTCAGGCAATCGCGGCATCCACCACAACAGGTTTCAATACTTTAGATACGGGGATGGTGAAAACTTTGGGATTAGCCACCATGGTTATATTGATGTATATTGGGGCTTCTCCTGGTGGCACAGGAGGTGGAGTTAAAACGACTACCTTTGGAGTATTGATTTCGTCTACTATCTCTGTTATATCAATGAAGGAAGAATTAATATTGTTTAATAGACGTATATCTGCCAGGACCAAAGACAAGGCCTTTGCTATCTGTACCATTGCCCTGCTCCTTATAGCATTGGATGTCCTTATTTTGTCAGTAACTGAAAATGCCTCATTTATGGAAATAGTATTTGAAACGGTCTCTGCATTTGGGACTGTTGGGCTTTCTACTGGCATTACACCAACGTTAAGTTTTACAGGCAAGATTGTCCTTGTCGTTACGATGCTCATTGGCAGGGTAGGCCCTCTTGCTATAGGATTTTCCATCCGAGGCAAATGTAAAGTGGTGCCAATTAAATATCCGGAAGGGGGGATATTGGTTGGATGACAAATTGCTAGAGACAGGTTTTAAACCTGTCTCTACGTTTGGTTTTTGTTTTGCTTATTTCAGGCTATTTTGCTATTTTTATATATCAAATTAGGTTGGGTTTTGTCTTACAAATCCCAACAACTTTTTCTTGTTCATGTGAACTAATTACACACCCCTTTATCCCCTCTTTTTAGAGGGGACTTGCGTTCTCCCCTCTATCAAGAGGGGTCGGGGGGGTGTCGGAAACCAACAAATGCTTCGACACGCAAGTTTGAAATTCGTATACGTTTAAAAATGCAAGGAGCTCACATGAGACAATTTGCGGTAATCGGATTAGGAAGGTTTGGTCGTAAGGTGGCGGAAACACTGGCTAAAAAAGGTGTCCCTGTAATTGCGATTGATAGTGACCCAGAATTAGTGAGCAAAGTAAGCGACTTTGTTACCAAGGCAGTTCAGATAGATAGCACCGATGAGCAATCACTCGTCGCCAGTGGTATAAAGGATGTGGATGTGGCAGTGGTAAGCATGGGCGAGGATATCGAATCGAGTATTCTAACAACGGCGCTGCTCAAAAATCTGAATATTAAAGAAATTGTTGCACGGGCATGTACCCCACTTCATGCCCAGATATTAAAGATGATAGGAGCTACCCGCGTCGTATATCCTGAAGAAGATATGGGCATTCGCGTAGCCAATAGCATACTTTCACCCGGGGTGCTGGAATATATTGAACTAGGCGCTGATTACACCCTTGCAGAGATTGAGGCAAAAAGTGAAAGTATTGGACGTACAATTAATGAGTTGGATTTAAAGTCAAAATATGGAATCAATGTCATTATTGTAAAAAGAAGGGTATTTGAAGTAGGAGAAAAGACTGGTGAAACCGTAGGGAAAGAAGTAAAAGTTTTGCCTACATCCGATTATAAGATTAAAGAGGGAGACATCCTCGTTGTTGTGGGCAACAGTAAGGATGTTGAATCCTTCGAAAAACACATGAAATAATTTTAAACTGGTAGCGTAACCGTCTCGGTTGCGCGAATGAGAAGGTTGCCAAATACAGCCTGATTTAATACATGCGAAGTATTGCACTGACAAACCAAAAGGGCGGTGTAGCCAAAACAACGACCACCGTAAATCTGGGTGCCTGCCTTGCTCAAATGGGTAAGAAGGTGCTCCTTGTCGATTTAGATCCTCAGGGGAATCTGAGTTCATGGTTGGGTCTTGATATCCATAATCTCGAACGCTCCATGTACAATGTCTTTTTGGAAGAAGTTTATTTTGAAGAGATTCTGACAAAGACATGCGTTGAGAATATGACCCTTGCCCCTTCAAACGTTGCATTGGCTGGGGTAGAAAGAATTTTAGCCCATGAAAAGGGACGAGACCTCATCCTGCGAAAGCGTATGTCTGCCGTAGTAAACAAATACGATTACATTCTGTTGGATTGCCCGCCTTCATTGGGGCTGATCACTATTAACGCATTGACCTTTGTCAAAGAAGTATTTATTCCTTTGGAAACAAAGGTACTAGCCTTAAATGGTCTCGTAACCCTGATAAATACTGTACAGGTAGTAAAAGAGAGGTTGAATCACAACTTGGAAGTGACCGGTATTATTGCCTGTCGGTTCGATGGCCGTACAAATCTCAGTAACGAGGTATTTAACCAGATCAAGGAACGTTTTAAGGACAAGGTCTTTGATACTATTATCAGGGAAAATACACGCCTGGCTGAATGTCCTATTTCTGGAAAACCGATTACCATGTATGCACCAGATAGTTCAGGCTCTATAGATTATGCGAATCTAGCCAAAGAAGTAGTGCTGAAGGAAAAGCAATAGGGAAAATATTTTTTTGGCATGCTGATTAACTATCTAATATGATCAAAAAAATAACTTATTGCAAAGGTTTGTTTCTGCTTCTCCTGTATTTGAGTCTTTCACTAAGCTTCATTCCATCTTTAATCCTCGCTGAAGGCGCTGACACATCCTCAACTTCGATAGAGGAACAACTCATCAAACTGAGACCTCTTCAGGTAATAATGAGAGAAATACACCCGATTTGAGCGCCGAAGTTAAAAAGGGGCTCTCGACTGAAGCAGTATGGTTTGGATTTGATAAAGCAGTAACCATAGTGACACGGCATGAGACACAGGTCAGCAAGGCGCCAAGCATCGTTATGGTAATTACTGACGAAGAAATTAAGAATCTGGGTTATCGTACCTTTGTAGTGATATTAAGAACTGTGCCTGGATTTGAGATTTTAAAAACGTGAGCTTTAGCCCGGATTTCTCACCGAAAAGTTGGACCTTCCTTGATTTTTATGGTATAAGATGTTAACAGATAGCAGATTATACAAAGAAAGGGAGGTTGGAAGGTGAAAACAGGGTGTAAGGAAGAGATAGAGTTTCAAGGATTAGGAGGCAGGAAGGTAGTAGGGCAATTTGACGGAGGGAGAATAACAACAGACGCAGGAGCGATTTTTTGTTGAGGTATTTTTGAGATCACACTGTGAGAAACCAGGACAAATAATATTAGATTTGGATGCGACAGACGATCCGATACAGGGGAATCAGGAGGGGTGGTTTTTTCATGGATATTATGGAGGGTACTGTTATTTGCCGTTGTATCTATTTTGTGGGGATCATGTGCTGTGTGCGAAGTTAAGGACATCGTGGATAGATGCAAGCGAGGGGGCGAAAGAGGAAGTAGAGCGGATAGTGAAACACATTCGTAGGTATTGGGCAGAGGTTGGAATCGTTTTGCGGGGAGACTCTGGGTTTGCCAGGGAGGAGTTGATGGGTTGGTGTGAAGTCAACCATGTTGACTATATATTTGGATTGGCACGGAACCGTCGGTTAGTGGAAGAGATAAAAGGCGAGAGGGCAGAGGCGCAAAAATTGTATGAGCAGACAAGCCTCGCGCGTGTACAAAGATTTTTTCTATAGGACGTTGAATAGCTGGACGGCAGGACGTCGAGTGATTGCCAAGGCAGAACATATAGAGAAAGGTGCAAATCCCCGTTTTATAGTAACATCATTAAAATCAGAAGACAGAGACGCAAAGAGTCTTTATGAGCAAGATTACTGTGCGCGGGGAGAGAGGGAAAACAGGATTAAGGAACAGCAATTACCTCTATTTGCCGACCGAACAAGTACAGAGACGATGCGGGCGAATCAACGGAGGCTATGGTTTTCGTTTGTGGCCTATATACTCCTGAGCGAATTAAGACGCGTAGCGCTTTGCTCGACAGAATTTGCAAGGGCGCCATGCAGCACAATCCGTACGAAGCTTTTAAAGATTGGCGCACAGGCCAGGGTTAGTGTAAGGCGCGTATCGATTGCTCTCGCCAGTGGTTATCCATATCAGGAAGTTTTTCGGCTTGCCTTTAAAAATATACGCAATGCGTATCCGTTGTTGTGTTGATGTCCGAAACAAAGGCATAATTTTAGTACGCAATTGAACACAAACACCAGGAGCACTACGCCCAGAGAATGCCTTTGAATGGCATTATATGTTATTTTTATTAATAGCGTTTACAAAAACACGATGTTTTATGATGAAAAAGAAAAAACCCGCACTAAAAATGGTACTCATAGAGTATTTCCCTCTCTCTCTACGGCTTAAACCACAACCTGTGAGAAATGCGGGCTAAGGAGGACGAGGCAGACAAACACCTGGTACACGACCGGTACAAGGATTTGACAGAGGTGGAGAGGGCATTTCGGGGTTGCAAGAGGCATTAAGAATAAAGCTGCCTGAGGCGTTGCCAAAGAGAGATATACGTGTAGTCACAAGAAAAAAACTTCCCGAACGACGAAAAGCCCGGTAATATTAAGGCATTGCAGCTCTTTTTGCCTTTTCGCTTGAGGTGAATATCCGTTATAGCTTGAACTATAGGTTAATTATGTAACACTTATATTATTACACCCCTTTATATAAATCACCTTGACGATTTTTGAGTTTAATATTTTTACTGTAATGTATCAAGTCCTATGATTCTAAAAGAAACCATAGTTGATAATATGGTTTTCGCCGTGTTGTAGCATTTGGTTTTTGTTTTAAATATTTGGAAATTCCATTGACATGCCTATTCCCCGTGTTTATATTGTGCTTCAAAATGTAGATGTTGACTTTCCTGTCCATATATAGGTATATTTGCTTTCATGTCACGTATAAAAATACATAATTTATTAATAAAGCAAACATGCGCATTCTTGCTGGTGATTCTCCCCACTTTCTTTATAAATACCTTTTCAGCAGCAGAGCTAGGCGATCAGCCTATACGCAAGGCAGCTATTTTTGTGGAGAATCGGGCAGGACAAGCATTTGATATTAAAGTATCTGTGCTTGAAGATTTTATTACCAGCCGTATTACTGAAAAGGGATTCAGCGTAATCAGCCGTGATGTTGTAATTGATAGTTTGAAAAATTACAACTCAGAAAAAACAAAAAGTCCTGATGGTGAAAAATTAGATACACTCTTGAGCAATAATACTTCTGTTCTTCGGCTGGCACAACTTATGGGTGTAGATTATATCATCGTAACTTCTATTACTTCCTTTGGTACTGAAAAGAAGTCCTTTAAAGGCTATGGGGTGGAAACGGTCAACATTATTACTAACTTACGCGCAAGTTACAAGATATTAGAAGGTGTTCAGGGGGGAACCTTAGTTTCAGACACTATTAAGGTCAGTAAATCTGAACGATT
>JAUSDH010000211.1 GCA_030650655.1 Candidatus Brocadiaceae bacterium | reverse complement strand
TGATAAGGCGGCCACTGCTATTGCCTTTCCACTCATAGTAATCACTTTTATTCTCATTATGCTGGAGAAAATCTATATGCGTGGAAAATCCTTTGAGATATTGGGAAGAACCTCGTCAAATTGTACGATACAATACAACATCACGTGGCTCAATGTGGTTGGTATAACCTTTTGTACCCTTGTTTTAATAATATGCGTTATCACGCCCTTGAGTACACTCATTTTTAATACAAAGACAATTTCTGCATATTACGATGCCATCCTTCTGGCCAGGAATGGTATTACGAACAGCATCTTGTTTGGGTCTATTGGAGCTACCTTTCTCACCTTTATAGGTTTCTTTCTGGGCTACCTTTCTGAAAATATTCGATCCAGATTCAAAAGCAGTGCGGCAATATTTATTTGGTTATTCTTTGCCGTGCCTGCAACCGTGATTGGCGTGGGGCTCATCAAATTGTGTAATAGACCAGAAGGGATATTCCAATTCATCTATGGTTCTTTATGGATTGTGATTATCGGATATGTAGCAAGGTTTTTACCGTTATCCAGCCGTATTATGGCGAATTATCTCAAGCAAATCCCACAGTCTATGGAGGAGGCTGGCACAGTAACGGGAGCTTCGTGGTTTCGGGTTTTAGGCAATATTTTATTGCCTTTACAGGGTTATGGATTAATAGCTACGTGGTTGATTTGCTTTATGTTCTGCGTTGGAGAATTAGGTACAACGATACTGGTTTATCCACCCGGACACGAAACACTTCCCATAGCCCTGTTTACCGTGATGGCAAACAGCCCAACAGACGTCGTTTCTGCGCTTTCTATCATAATTATAGTGATGACCTTGTTGCCCGTGGGAGTATTTCTCGCCGTCTCTAAATACCTGGTACTAAAACCAAATTTATCATGAACGCCCTTGAAGTAAAACAATTAACCAAGTGCTTTAATAAAAAAGAGGTTGTAAAAGGCCTCTCTTTCAGTGTCGAGGGGGGGCAACTCCTAGCCTTGCTAGGTCCTTCCGGATGCGGCAAGACAACGACGCTGAGGATGATTGCCGGTCTTGAAACCGCAGACGATGGGGAGATATGGATAGAAGGCGCGCTTGCAAGCTGTGGGCGAAAAGTGGCGATTTCTCAAAAACAGCGGCATATTGGAATGGTATTTCAAGACCTTGCGCTCTGGCCTCACATGACGGTATACGAAAATATTGAATTTGGATTAAAGGCAAATGGCCTTACAAGGGCTGAAAGACGGAAAAAGATTGAGACCGTCTTAAATAAAGTCAATATGCAAAAATATGCCAGAAAGTATCCCGGAAAACTTTCGGGCGGACAACAGCAGTTGATTGCAATCGCACGGGCAATTGTTACAGAACCCAGATTGTTACTTATGGACGAACCGTTATCGAACATCGATGTAAAACTACGCGAGGATATTCGGCAAGAAATCAGACGCATCCAACAAGAGACACAGATTACAACTGTTTACGTAACCCATGACCAGGAAGACGCATTTCTTTTGGCTGACAATATAGCTGTTATGAATGCCGGGATGTTGGAACAGATAGGCAGCCCTGAAGAAATTTACTCATCTCCAACATCACTTTTTGTAGCCAATTTTGTAGGAGAAGCAAATATTATGCAGGTAAAAATAGACGGGAAAGACAGGGTATTGACACCATGGGGTGAATTAGTATGTAACACAAAAGGTCAGGAGGGAAAAAATGCCTATCTCTTTTTTAGACCTCATCAGGCAAATATTGATGATAGCGGCTATTGTTATGGTACGATAATCCATCGTGACTTTGCCTCAGGAGTGTACAAATATCGTATTTCAACTTCCGGAATTGAATTTAAATTACAAGACCAAACGAAGCATGATATAGGTAAATGTATAAAGTTCTCGATCAGAAAAATGGATATATTATTCTTTTAGAGATCAAAAAAACGGATTGTGTTGTTTTTCCTCGCCGATAGTGGTAAATGTACCATGCCCCGGATAGACTATTACATGGTCTTCCAAGGTAAACAAGCGGGTTTTTATCGAGTTAATTAGTTTGGTGTAAGAACCACCGTAGAGGTCTGTCCTTCCAATTGAACCGGCAAAGAGCGTATCCCCAACAAATACTGCATCATTGAGGAGAAAACATATACTTCCAGGAGAATGCCCTGGTGTATGTATGATGCGTATCGCCTCGTCTCCGATAAAAATTTCCTCGTTATTCGCAAGTTCTCTATCAACCCGAGGTACGGGAATGGGTGATAATCCAAAAGCATCTGTTTGATCATTCAAATAATTAAGAAGTGGAATATCTTCCCGATGAAGCAGGAACTTTGCACCTGTCAGATCCTGCAAGGGTTTCACTCCACCTACATGATCAAAATGGGCATGTGTGTTTATAATCAATTTTAAATCAAGGTTATGCTTTTTGAGTAGATTCAGGATTTCTTCTGGATTGCCGCCGGCATCAATAACTATTGCGGTGTTATCTTTTTTAGAACCAACAATGTAGCAATTTACTGCTAAAGGCCCAACCGTCAGCGTCTCAAATATTATCTCAGGTAATTTATCAGGCATTTTCTATACTTTCTAGTTTGTTTTTGTTTGCTCGTATTTGCTCTATTTTACCTGCATTTTCAAGGGCTTCAAGTGTTTTATTTTTCTTGTTTGTCTTTGCCAGTTTTGATATGTTTTTAAATAGAGTACGACTCAGGTACGACTTAAAGAAGGGGGTAGGGTGTGGACATTCACACATGGATATTGATATATATATCCCTTCTAATAGATTTTTTTCTAAAAGGGCTGTTTCCGTGAACTTGCGCTGAAGCTGGCAAGGCTGAGATGGGGTTTGAATTGTGTTATTATTTCTGGTAGCATATGTGCAAGATTAAACTGTAATGGTCATGTCATTATGGAGATTGATATTATGGGTGCAGATATGCGCTCATACATAAAGGCTGACTATGGAAGACATGACCTTCTGTAGTTAGCCTTTTTTGTTTGATAAAGCAGGAGTAAATAATTATGGATTTTTACACAGTGGTATTACGAAAGAGCGGTAAATATTGGGTGGCTATGTGTCTTGAAAATGGATTAATAGGACAGGGAAGTACAAAGGAAAATGCTGTCGGGAAACTCAAGGAGTCTATTGATTCTTTTGAAGATGTTTATAAAACAGAAAAAGATATTTATACATCGCCTTTATCTATAAAAGAACTTCACGAATTTTTAACAGTAGAAGGGGAAGAACCTACTCTTGAGTCATACGAATTAAGGGCGGTACATGCCTAAGAATATTCCATCTCTTAAGCCAAAAGAATTAATCCGTTTATTAAGGCGTGGTGGTTGTGATTTCTACAGAAATGGAAAGGGAGATCATAAATTGTATATGCGTTATTATGAGGGTAAGAAAAGAGTTGTTCCTATTGATATGGGAGCGGGGGAATTATCCCCTCCCTATGTGCTTCGTATATTTAGACAATTTGGTTTTACTGATAACGAGATAGAAGAACTTTTGAAGTAATAACAAGTAACAGGCGGGATATTTATAAATAAGCAAATTAGGGGATAGTTTGACGAAGCGAAAAGTTGTATCCTTGAAGACCTGCATTCTTTAAAAAGTATAAGACCTTTAAAAAGTAAAACCGAAGAATTAAGTGTAAAGGGTTAATACAAAGCTATAGAAAAGGAAATAACATAGAAAAACTAACTATAAGAGAGGTTAAGGGAATGACTACAAAAACATTGAAAAAGAAGACAACGGAAAAAAAAGTAAGTAATATGACAGTGAAAGAGCTAAAAAAACTTATTAAGGATACGGTTTTGGAGGTAATTGATCCTGATTATGGACTTGAATTGAGACCAGAGGTTGAAAAGGAATTACTGGAATCAAAAAAGAAGAAAGAAAAAGGGA
>JAUSDH010000208.1 GCA_030650655.1 Candidatus Brocadiaceae bacterium | reverse complement strand
TGCTTCTTAAATGTTCAGGAATTTCAAATTATTGTTCCTCCCCCTTGATGGGGGAGGCTAGGTGGGGGTGAAAGAAAAAGCTACACACCCTCCCTTTGTCCCTCCCATCAAGGGAGGGATTATCTTTAATTCATGTAGTCGCCGAAGACGACCTAATTTAATGTTCAGGAATTTCAATCTTTTTTGATTCCCCTCTAAAAAGAGGGGATAAAGGGGTGTGTAAGTTTTCCGCAACACACCCCCAGCCCCTCTTTCTAGAGGGGAGCTTAAAAGTCGCTGCTAAAGGCAGCCTAATTTATGTTCAGGAATTTCAAAATAAAGAGTAGGATGGGTCAAGCGAAGCAGACCCATCGACCATTAACTTAATTTTATTTCTTGATGGGTGCGCTTCTGCTTCACCCATTCTACACAATTGCCATAATCGCAGTAACAGAAAAAAGTCATTGGGTTTTTGTCTTTTAAAACCCAACCAAATTTAATAGTTACTTCGTACGGCAGTTTTCTAAAAAGAATTTTTGTAGCATATACTTGCACTCTTCGGCAAGGATATTCGGTATAACCTTTAAACGGTGATTAAACCTGGGTTCCTGGACAAGATTCATAACCGATGTGCATGCCCCGGCCTTTTTATCCACCGTTCCGTAAACAAGGGTATCAATCCTCGACTGTACCAGCGCCCCGGCGCACATTGCGCAAGGTTCTAAGGTAACATACATAGTTGTACCCGTTAAACGCCAGTTCTGTAAATAGTCGGCAGCCTGAGTTATCGCTATCATTTCCGCATGGGCAGTGGGATCATTGAGTAATTCCCGTTGGTTATGTGCACGGGCGATAATGCGATTTTCGTAAACAATCACAGCCCCGACAGGCACCTCATCCTTCTCCACGGCCTTTTCGGCCTCAACAATAGCCTGCCTCATGAAATATTCGTGTCTGCCTGCGTCTTCCATACTATGTATATTTATCATTTTAGAGAATTTCAAAACGCGCCCAGGAGGATTTGAACCTCCAACCTCCGGATTCGTAGTCCGTGACTCTATCCAATTGAGCTATGGGCGCTCATTATGTTTCTGTAATTTAACCGAGAAGAAAACATTCACACATTCTTATTGTCAAATACATTCCCAAAACCTTACTCTGAGGACTTGCAGGTAATGTTTATTTACAACTTATGGGTTTTACAGCATTTGATAGAGGTGTGCGAACCGATAAGAATATTCGGATAAGTATAAGCATATCAAAGGTTATTGTCAAGGTGTAATCCTTTAGTTCCGGTGCACATATTATTAGAAATTTTCATCTAAAGGATGTATTCCTCTTTACTTATTCTGCACTGTTACTCTTTTTGGTTTAAATGAATTTTGTGTGTTCAAACCAAGTCAACTATTTTGAGATTCATAACTCCTTGCCAACGTCTCAAAGCTCATGTTTACCATTACCGCATTATGTGGAATTAAAACATATTTCCAAGGTTTCCCTCCATTGGGAATGGTAAAATCAGTAGCATGCTTACAATACTCTAAGGCTGCTTGAGCTTTTTCCTGAACATCCGCCGATTCAATATCTGTCTCTTTCTTAGTTTCTATAAGATAAATAGCATCTTTTGTTTCCACTACAAAATCAGGGTTATATTGCCTTGAATTGTGCTTCCAGTATATGTGGAATTGATTAGATGCAGGTCTTAGCCACTTAAGAACTGCTCTGTCCTGCTCTAATATAACAACAAAGTCTTTTTCAGTTTTAGAATCGAACTTATACAGATTATGATATGCCTTTCTGAAACCACTAAATACCTTATTGGGAATGGCATTGGTTGGAGTGATTGTCTCTGTAAAATGATGGATACTGTCTTTCGTGTATTTTGAAAAATTGTGTTCTTCTATTCTTGTAAAAGGCTTTACCATGGGCTTTTCATAGCTTGGCGCTTCAAAGTAAAAATGTTGCATCATCTGGGAATAAATATAACTTCCAATCTCTTTTTTGTGATATTGCACAACATTCATCAGTTTGTCTTCATCAAGATATATCCTGAATTTCCCAATTGCCTGTCCAACCAATTTGAATAACAAATCTGATTGGTCGTCATAGTCTATTTCTGGATAATTAATGAGTTCATTAACAATAATCTTCTCCGGGAAGTCAAAGACAATTCTTCCTTTACCAATAACAATATCAACGTCATTTTCCTGTTCACGAAGCTTTTTTATTAGAATTTCTTCCGAAACTGGTTGGTAATTCAGATTTTTAGTATCAAGGTCAAAATCCTTAAAACCTGACCTTACTTCATTGCTTTGTAGAATACTAATTCGTGGAATTTCTATAATGTTCTGTACAAAATCATTTACCATTGTTTCATAAGCTGCCTCAGCTTCTTTCATCATTTCTGCGGCAAATAAACCTTTTTGTGGGGAACTATAAATCTTCTGTTTTATTTTTTCTAACGCTATTTGTTTGATTTCTGTCTTGGTCAACTCATTGACATTCGTTACTGCATTATTGAGTTCCGGAAGTGTTGAAAGGATTGTTTTTCTGAGTTCTAAATTAATCTGGGCTTTTTGCCTGAGTTCAGGTTCAGCAATAAGCTCAATCTTTTTTTGTTCTTCCTCAAATTTTTGTTCAATGTTTGAAATTGAGGTAACTACCTCTTTTTGTTGACTGATTTCCTGAGGATCAATTTCTATAATATTTTGTCTTTTAATGATAGAATCGGGTTGATTGGCTGCATCAATTATTTCTTGAAATTTATCGTGGGCTACAATCGTAAGTTTATCCACTTTATCAACACCCGTTCTTTTGCCATACGGCAAGCGCAAACCCCTGCCAAGAGTCTGTTCTCTCAAAGTCGTGGATGTAGCCGTTCTTAAGGGAATAATCGTATAGAGATTGGTTACGTCCCAGCCTTCTTTCAGCATATTGACATGGATTACAATTTCTATTTTATTCTCTGGGTTTTCCAATGAAATGAGCTTTTCAATATTTTCTTCTTTTTCTTCCCCTGATTGGTTCGAGTGTATCTCCATCACCTTATCGGCATAATTACCTTCAAAGAATGCGTTTGAAATGATCAAATGCTTTAATTTGCCGGCATGGGTTGTATCCTGGGCGACAACCAGCACAAAAGGTTTTACAAGCTTTACTTTATTATCCCGCGCATAAATATCCAAAGCCACTTTCGTGTCTTCGTGAATACGAATGCCGTCTTCCAGTTTTATCCTGTCCAGTTCATCAGTGGAATATTGGGAAGGGTCAAAGTCTTTGCGGGTAGCCACTGCTGGCTCTTTCACAAAACCGTCTTGAATAGCCTTAGCTAATGAATATTCATACACGACATTCTTAAACTTAATAGCCCCTCCGCTTCGTTCTACTTTTGGAGTTGCTGTAAGTTCCAATCCTAAAATTGGGTTTAATTCGTTAATAACCTGCATTCCCCTGTCTGCACGGTAGTGGTGGGATTCATCCATCAGCAAAACCAGATCATCAAGACTGGAAAGGTAGTTGAAATAAGAATCTCCCAGGTATTCTGAAAGCCTTTTGATACGAGGGAGTTTACCACCCTTTGTTTCAGCGTTTATCTTGGAAATATTAAATACATTGATATGTACCTCTGATCTAAAAAAGGTAGTTTGAGAAATGGTGTTGTAAGTATCTCCTGTAATAATGCGTGGTTGTCTGTGAACAAACTCACCGATACTCTGAAATACATATTTTGGACTGGTGGAATTGGAGAAATCTTCAATCAACTTGTTATAAATGGTGATATTGGGAGCCAGAACAAAAAAGTTTTTTATACCTTTTGTCAGATACAGGTAAACTACAAATGCACCCATAAGTCGGGTCTTACCAACCCCTGTAGCCAAAGAGAAACAAATAGAAGGAAAGTTTCTTTCAAAGTCAACGCAGGTAGGAAAAGAGGTTTTGACTTTTTCAAGTTCTTGTTGAAGGAAAGAACCCACCCCTGAATCCCCTCCCGAGAGGGGACTTTTATACTCCCCTCTGGAGAGGGGGTTGGGGGTGTGTTTCTTCAAAGTCAATTTATCCGTCAACTCTGCCAGTATATTCAGGCTGTCTGCCTGCGGCGGGCGAAGGCTTAAGCGATTTTTAATTGATTGGGCTATCCGGTTCATATAGTTATTACCCTCTTTATTACCCTCTTTTAGAGTTATTACCCTTTTTCTTCCATAATGCGCCCGGGCCCCGCCCGATACATTCAACCACGCCATCTTTCCGCATAGCTTTAAGCACTGTTCGTATCATATCACGGCTGACAGCAGGACATTTCTTCTCTATATCCGCAACGGTAAAGTCCCTGTCAATGGCATGAACAGCGTAATGCACCATCTCTGTTTTAGAACCCCGCGGGCTTCCTATGGAACCGGCTCTCTCTTCAAACTCCTTATATGCCGTTTTAAGAATGGAGAGCACAAAATTCAAATACGGCCATGGATCATGTTTGCCCTCATGCCAGCCTTTGGAACTTTCCGCAAGGGTTTCATAATACCGCTGCTTATTTTCTTCAATAATGCGCTCAAGACTGATATACCGGCCGACCTCATAGCCAAGGTGATAACACTGCAAAAGCATAAGCAAACGTGATACCCTTCCGTTGCCGTCACGGAATGGATGCACGCATAGAAAATCCAGATTTAACGCCGCCAGCGCAATTAATGGATGCGTCCAACGTTCTTTAATGCAATCCTGCCACGCCTTTACCAGTAACTTCATATATCGCGGGGTTGCGTTCGCAGTCACCGTTTTGAAGCGAATCCGCACCCTCCCGTCGGGATACCGTTCTATGATGTCGCTGTCTCTGCTTTTATACTCCCCTGCATCGCCTATGCCGCCCCGCGCCAACCGATGCAGTTTGCGGATGGTGTCTTCCGACACTGCAAGGGAACTGGACTTCGTATGGAGCAGTTCAAGCGCGTTACGATAACCGCGCACCTCTTCTTCGTCCCTGTCCCGTAAATGCGCCCTGCCGAATACCACTTCCTTTACCCTCGCGGGGTCAATAGTGACGCCTTCAATCCTGTTGGAAGACACCGCGCTCTCTATGATGGCATGTTCTTTCAGCGCCTTCAGCTTCTGCGGCGCCTGCCGTGCATAAAGTTCCTGCTTGCCGAGATACTCTCCAAGATCGGCAAGATACCATGCCGTACTCTGCGGTACAGATTGCGCTGCCGATTCAAAAAACAGAAGCGTCTTCATAATTCGCCATCCTTATTCGCACCCACCCCTGTTTCCCTTCCAAGGAGGGGACTTTTATACTCCCCTCTTGAGAGGGGGTTGGGGGTGTGTTTCTTCCCTTCTTGAGAGGGGACAGGGGTGTATTTATTCACTCCACGAGAGTCGCCGGCAGCTTTCTTATTCCCCTCTTGGGAGGGGTTAGGGGTGGGTTCGTCTTTATGTTTTCGAATCCAATCCTCAATAACCCACAAAACACCCTGAATATTCTTCTTTATGTCTGAATCATGAAATCTCAAAAACCGTATCCCCAACGATTCTAATTTTGCCTGCCTGATTCGATCTTCCTTAGCTTTCTCATTGTGTGAACAACCATCTATCTCAATTGCCAGCATTAATTCATTACAAAGGAAGTCAACAATGTAATTACTCAATGGCTTCTGTCGATCAAAATCATACCCGCGCATCTTTTTCTTCTTTAAATACTTCCACAACAATACCTCAGACAAGGTACCGCTTTTCCTTAATTGTCTGGCTACTTCCTTTAACTTGGGGTTGTAAGGGATAATAACTTTTCGTTTCATTCGAATAATTTTCTTTGTTTCGTGTTTTTTCCTGTGGAATTATCTTTGTTGGGCTTTTTAGCTCTACCCGATTTACCCACCCCTAAATCCCCTCCCAAGAGGGGACTTTTATGCTCTCCTTCCGAGAGTGGGTATGGTGTGTGTTCATTCCCTTCTTGTGATATTCCCATCTTATTCCCCTTCCTGGAGGGGTTCTTATTCAAATTCCCCTCTTGGGAGGGGTCAGGGGTGGGTTCAGGCATATTGACAATATTCAGACTATAATCTTCTTTTCCAAATTCGCACCTGCCAAGCAACATCTTGGGAATCTTTTTTATGGTAATATTGGCGTAACGGTTTTCACAAGCCTCCTGAAAAGACTTGCAACAAATAAGGAGACTTTCATCAGGTTTCATCTCCTCACGGATTTTATCTAAATACTCTACGGTGATAAAGCTGGTTGTCGTAAATATATAATCCTTCTCTGTGGACTTACCCTGCTTCCAATAAATATTTTCGTCGGGACAATATTTAAATCCCTCATTCTTTGCCATAGCGGCTGCGAGCATATTAGCATTGTACCGTTCATCTATTATCCAGTTGTCGTTTTTGTCTTTTTTCAGTAGGCTAGGGGCAAGATAGTAATATTTGAAACCGCCTCCGCCAACCCACCCCTTTATCCCCTCCGAGGAGGGGGTTTTTTTATTCCCCTCTTGGGAGGGGTTAGGGGTGGGTTCATTCCCCGCTTGAGAGGGGTCAGGGGTGTGTATAATTTTTGATATTCCGCCCTGATCCGTTCCGTCAACTACGCTTTTCAAACGAGGCAAGCAGTGGGTATAACAATGCTCGCCCAATTCAATGCCTATCCACCTGCGCCCCATCTTGTGCGCAACAGCGGCAGTTGTACCGGAGCCGAGGAAGGAATCAAGAACCCAGTCACCAGAGTTAGTGGCTAAAGTAAGAATGCGTTGGATTAAGCGTTCTGGTTTGGGGGTGGTAAATACATCGTCACTATTAAATGATAGGGTCTCCTTTTTTGCTTCCTGATTATCTCCGACTTCTTCCCTAAACCATATTGTTTTTGAAACAGAACCTTGTTGTACTTCAGATAAAAATCTTTTTATTGCATGAACGCTGTTACCATTTGTCCCAAACCATATTCTGTTGTCTTTTACATACTCCTCAAATCGTTGTTTAGATAATCGCCAGCACGAACTGCCAGGTGGATTAACTATACGACCAGATGGCGTTGTAATCGGATAATCATAAGTTGCGCTGTATGTTTTAACGTCAAGCCCACTCGATTTCCATGGACCACGTGGATCATTATCGGGATTTTTGTAGCGTGCATTCATCTCTTCTGTTCTCAGCAGAAGATTGGTCTCCAAATCTCCTTGTTTTTTGCATACACTAAGATATGGTCATGGCTGTCAGAAAGCCATTTTGCATCATTTTAAGGCGAATATTTTTTTTCTCAGATAACATTATTTACAAAATTCTTCCTTCCAAATATCTCATCACAAAGCACTTTTAGGTAATGGCATTCATCATCGTCAATGAAAATCCATAGTGTTCCATCTTCACGCAACAGTTTGTGTATTATTTCGATTCTCGGCTTCATCAGGCTCAGCCATATTGAATGCTCAAGCCCGTCATCGTAATGCTCAAATGCATTGCCTGTATTATACGGTGGGTCAATGCAAGCGCACTTAATCTCTCCTGCAAAGTCCTGCTCAAGGGCTTTCAGCGCAAGGAGATTATCGCCGTGGATAAGCATGTTACCCACCCCTGAATCCCCTCCCAAGAGGGGACTTTTATGTTTCCCTCCCACGAGGGGACTTTTATACTCCCCTCTCGAGAGGGGGTTGGGGGTGTGTTTATTCCCCTCTTGAGAGGGGCGAGGGGTGTGTCCATAAGACTTCTCAGGGTCTTCAATCAATATGCGCGGCTCCAGCTTCGGCTGGTTTTCCTTGCCTATCCATGTGAGTTCAAGTTTTTGGCGGTTATTGGCCATATTCGCTCCGGTTCTTATACCCAATACGGAATGTATTCTGCAAACTTTACAGATGCCGATGATCTATCGCAACAGGCGGTTCTAAAGCATCGCGTCCGAGATTGGCAATCTGTCCAACTATAACCGCAGCTTCGTCTTGCTGAATATCGTTTGGCATAGTGGTTTGGTTGTCAATGCCAAATACGAGAACACCGCCGCTTGGATGGTTGGCAAAAGCCGAAAGGTGTTGCATCAGACGCTCTTTCTTGGGTGAAAGACTTTGTTTCCAGTCAAGTTCGTTAATCTCGTGGGACACCGGCCCAAGACAGGCTTCCAGTGTTTCCCTCACAGATGTTATCCATTTCTTCATTGGTTCCTCGTCTTATCAATAATGAAGTAGCAACATATTGATATTTATGATGTTTTGAAAGTTTTCCGTTTTCTAATGAAGTAAAACACGGCACTCATCCTCCTTCTCTATCCTCATCGGAAAAACGTAGTGCGACCAGCTCAGGGGGAAGGTTTCCGAAAAAATACGCGACAGTGTCGCGTATTTCTTATATATGAGGTAAAAAAATCGCATACGTTGCGTTTGGGGTTTCTCTGTTTTTGCCATTGGTCAATCCTTTACAGTATGTAAGCATTTTGCAAAACTCGTCATTCCTGCAGTCCTTAATCCGGAATTCAGAGGTTTGTGAAGGACAAAGAAATTGGATTCCGGTTTAGGCTGATTTTCCTTGCCGATCCATGTGAGTTCGGGTTTGTGTTTTTTCGACATTTGTTTAACCCAAACAAATCATACTTAAAAAGGGACTTCCTTATCATCTTCATTCACAGGTTCTTTTTCCTGAACATCAACGGTTGCTTCAGTTCCTCCAAGAGAGGGTTGTTCAGATACTTGCTGCCATTCAGCAACAATCTTTTTCCAGTCAATACTCCGTTCTTCTAACTCATTTTTGTCATTTTTTCCTGTCCATACATTCCAGAAATCCGGGTCTTCCGAGTGTGGCCGTTCATGTTCAGCCAGATCGTTCATGCGAACCAGCACGGGCAGTTCGGAAGCCCAACCAAGCAATATGGCATATTGGGACGGCAACGATGGCAGTTCCCGGAGAAGTCCGCGTAAATTATCCGGTACTAACCTGGCCACCTTTTCCTGGTCAAGGTCATTACTGATGCGATGGAGTAAAAAGGTGTTGCACTGGGCCAATACCGTAGGCGACAGTTCCGACGGGCGTTGTGAGGATAGAACCAAGCCCAATCCGAATTTGCGCCCTTCGCGGGCAATTTTTTCAAAAACCTGGCAACAAACCGAAGCGGCATTCTGGTTTTCCGCTTCTTCTTTGTATCTTTTTATAAACGTATGGGCCTCTTCCATCACTAACACGGTCGGCAAGGATTTCCCTTCAAGCTTCCGATAGCGTTGCAAGGCCTCAAGAGTCATTCGCGCTATTACGGCAGTTATAATGTGGATAATCTCAGCCGGCACCAGCGAAAGATCAATTACCGTCACACAGCCCTTTTCCGCTTTGTTGCCACCGATATACTGCTCAAGCCAAGTCACCAAGTCGATTTCAACACCATCGCCGATAATCGACTTCATCTTTGTGTCCGACAGCATCGTACGTATGCGCATGATCAACATATCGAGATATTGTGAAATATCTTCTTGCTCAGCCAGGACTTGAAGATGATCAGCAAAATCCCCTCCCTTGAATGAAAGAGGGGTATCTTCCCCAGGTACTTCTTGATAGATGATGCCGCCCAAAAGAGAAAGAGACTCCGTCATTGCCTTTATGATGTTATTTGCCAGTGCTTCGGTAAAGGCACGATAATATTCAACCTTTTTTCCATCTTTGTCGAATGACTGGTACGTTGAATCCAATGCAGTAGAAATTGAAGAACAAATAGTCTCAAGGCTTTTAGAATATTCAGGAAAGATAGTCTTTCGAACATCTAAATCATCCTTGATAGCTTTAAGTCGGTATCCGAATTTTGACTCCTCTGTTTTAATTGTATTGGACCTGGCGTCCTTCCGAATTGAAATTAGGTTAGATG
>JAUSDH010000189.1 GCA_030650655.1 Candidatus Brocadiaceae bacterium | reverse complement strand
AACAGTAAATTATTCCGAATTCTTGGTGTAAAATTTCCAGGTTTTCTGGTCTCCACCTTGTTTGTCACCGGAAAACCATTGTTTCGCCACTGCGGCCAACCTCCGTTCAGTACGGCTACGGCATCATGGCCCATCCACCGCAACAACCACCAAAGTCGGGCGGCTGCCATTGCACCGCCTTTGTCGTCATAGGCTACAACCTGCACATCATCTTCTATGCCCCAGTTTGACAGGGTCTTGACAAATATTTCCTGTTGTGGCAATGGATGGCGTCCCGTCTTACCAGGAATGATTTGACTGGATAAGTCTTCATTTAAATGGGCATAAACCGCACTTGGGATATGTCCTAGAAGGTAATCTTTTCTACCGCGAACGGTATCATCCAAAGAAAAACGGCAATCAACAATCACCCAATTTGGATTGGTAATATGATTAAACAATTCTGAAGCAGATATAAGTGTCATATAAGACATAAAAAGACCTCATTTAAAGTCTCTAAGCTTCAAGTAGTCAGAAAGAATCAAAGGAACTTGTTTATTTACTATCCAGTATTTTTATTGTGACATGTAATAAATAGAAAATAAAATAGCCTGATATTTCCCAAACTCCCTCATATCCTTACACCGCCTCCTTCATTACATGAAATTCTAAGGAAGTTTATATAATTAACAGTAGCGAATAAAGACCAACGCACTTTATATATTTGTTTAATTTTACTACGAGTAGCTTTTGTCGCTACTGCGATTTCCAAAGAACCTTCGGCATCGCGGGCGGTTGTTACTTCTCTTACTACTTCTGCAAAAGTGTTCTCACTTCCCACCTTGCACCTTTGGGGCACGTTTAACCCCGATAACTCTCCCCCACCTCCATTGTAGTTATATCACAAAAAGCATCTTTTGCAAATTTCAGAAAAAAATAAATGCGCACATTGAGTATCTTTGTTGACTCTATAAAATGCTTGTTTTGTTGAGATAAAATAGGTATGCTTTATTTATTAAGAATTTCTGTCGTACCCGTTTTATCTAAAAATATAAAGGAGTTGTGAAATGAGAAAATTGTCGATGTTGTTGACTTTAAATTTAACTTTAATAACGGTTGTTTCTATGCATAGCACATATGCCGGAAAGCCGGACAAAGCGCCTCCGGCCGATGTATATATGAAACCCTCACAAGGTACGTCTCCTCAAGAGGTGCCTTCCATTTCTGGCAAAATCGTTGAAACGATGAATAGCGGCGGTTATACGTACCTCTGCATAGAAACGGATGGCAAAAAGACCTGGGTGGCAATACCTGAAACAAAGGTAACCGTAGGGGAGAATATCTCTTTACCGCCAGGTTATGAAATGGCCAATTTCACCAGCAAGACACTTAACCGGACGTTTGAGAAAGTCATCTTCACTACAGGTCCCACATCAGCGCAATCAGCGCATGGGGCATCTGACAAAATGAGTGCCCACGGTGGTGCAATGGGCAGTAAGAGCGTAGATACATCAACAACTGAGATCATAAAGGTAGAAAAGGCAACCGGCCCGAATACTTACACAGTGGCAGAGATTTTTGGGAAAAAATCTGAACTTGACAAGAAAAATGTTACAGTCAGTGGTAAGGTTGTAAAGGTTTCTGCTGGCATTATGGGAAAGAACTGGCTGCACATACAAGACGGAAGCGGGAATACAAAGGATGGCAATAATGACTTGGTTGTTACTACTCAGGATATTCCTAAAGTAGGTGATATTGTAACAGCAAATGGAACTCTCTGTAAGGACAAGGACTTTGGGAGTGGTTATAAGTACGATGTAATTATTGAAGAAGCCACTATTAAAAAATAAGGGCTTAATGTATTTTTCTAATGCTGCGGTCTATGAGGTTTACATCTACTGCTTACGGGCTGTCTGGGTATAATATGTTCGCAAGTAATTAATGATTTGCCTTGCTGAATCTTCAGAAATAGGAGCTCCATACGTATCGATCATCTTATTGACCACGCCCTCCCAAATAGCGGCTGGAAGCGGAGGCTGCATGGTGATGTACGTGGTGCTGTGACAGAACCTGCAAAATATCTGGATAATCTCGCGGCCCTCGCCTTGAGCAAGCTCAGGAGTATAAAGGGGATATACACCCACGCTATACACACCATCGGAAGACTGCTGTGTCTGACCAGGTTGATTAACACTGCCCAGTGTACCCTGACTGTACTGACCGCTACGAATCAAACCGGGGATCTCACTTTCGGCAAAAACAGTCCCACTCAATATGACCAGAAGAAGCCCTATCATAATGCATCTCGCCTTTTCCATTTCAGTAATCACTATTTAAATTGTATAGGAATTTTCATTTTATTCATGCGTGTTTAACTTAAATCCACATATTTTATAATGGCACAAATTATTCCCCTCTTGGGAGGGGTTAGGGGTGGGTCCCTTGGCCGTGAAATCTCAGTAAATATTTCACGAATTACCGACTTACCCACCCCTAAATCCCCTCCCAAGAGGGGACTTTCTAATTTAAAATTTAAATACCAATATCTTTACTATTTCGCCGCACCCACAAACACTTCCTGTCGCTCAATCTTGTTCCACAGATAGCCTCCTGGATTCCAGACACCTTCATCAGGCTGGATATTACCTTTCTCGTCGGTCGCCCGCACGGCAAGCACGTACTTGCCAGTACGCTTAGGAATCCATGTAGTCTCCCAGGTGCGAAAAGAATATTGGCCGTAATCTTCTCCGGGTTCGGCCTTGGTCCAAAACTTGCCGCCGTCCCATGAGAACTCCACCTTGACCACACGCCCATAGCCACTGAAGGCAATACCTCGCACTTTTACTGGCATCTCTTCAGGAATTTTGCCCGATCCATCCGGAGTAATAATAAACGATCGTACCGGCATCGACGCAATTGGTATCATCTCTACCTTACCTTCATTGACATCTTTTGGGGTGGTATTACCCCGAGGAGTATTGGGAATGCAATAAGCCTTCGCCATCCAGTAATTGATGTCAGGTTCAGTCAATACCCGTATCCAGGTCAGTGCCTTAGTCCAATAAGTCGCAAACTTACCCGGAACTACCAGTCGCACCGGAAATCCGTTAAGCATGGGCAGAGGTTCTCCATTCATCTCATAAGCCACGATGGTTTCACCTATGACTGGATCACTAAGACCCAAAGACTTTAGATAACTATGCGAACCCTTGCCCGCCGGCCCTCTGCCCTTGTCCAGCCCCTCAAATTGTACCTGAGAAGAACCTGTCTTGACCCCAGCAGCATTCAACAAATCTTTAAGGCGCACTCCAGTAAAGAGGGCGTTACCCATGGCCCCGTTCCCCCATTGCCCACCGGGCACCCTCGGCTGAAATCGACTGCGGCTATTGCCAGAGCATTGGTTAACAGCCGCAATGGAGACAGGCTTGAATTGACTCATCAGGTCTGACATGGACAAGGTCAAAGGTTTTTCAACATTCCCCTCCACAAAAAGGCGCCAATCAGAAAGACTCACGGCATTCGGAATTTTATCGAGATGCCAACGCACGTAAAAGGCTGCGTTTAGCGTGAAAGGGGTTAGGAAGTAATTTCTGGGTGTTTCAAGCTGGACTGGACGATCAGTGAGCTGGATCAAGGGAAGTTTTTGGGGATAGACGACAAAGGGGCCTACCGATCCCCAGTAAGGATTAGCCTCAGGTCCCGTGACGACGGGTAACAGCTCAAGAGACTGGCCGGAAACCTGAGCCAAAGCAGGAGACAACTTGCTTATGCCCAACCAGGCAACTCCTGTCCCGAACACCTTAAGCAAAAATCTCCGCGACATTAATCCTGATTTTTTTTCTGACATCCCCTCACCGCCTGCTTCACGGAGCAATGTAAGGGTAATTCAAGAATTACCCCTATATACTGACACCAAGGCATTTTCAACCACTAATGTTTTCAAAAAATTAAACGGTTACGAGTTTTTTACCTGTTTTACTCGTGTTTGCTTGTGGTTTGGATTGATTCCAATTTCTGGTAAATAGCGAATTCTGATTCGGCTTCAATATGCATACCCTTTTCCTGATAAAGTAATCCTAAATTTTTATGGGCGCCGATGTCGTCTGCATTGATATCCAAAACTTTTTTATAGGCATCTATCGCCTCCTCTTGTTTGCCAAGCTTTTGGTAAACAAGCCCAAGATTGTAATAGGCATTCACAAGGCTTGGGTCGATTCCTACAGCTTTTTCCCATTGAGGAATGGCTGTGGTGTACATGTTTTTCTTTGCATAGGCATTACCAAATTTATAATATACCTCAGCATCATTGGGGTAAACTTCTGTGATCTTTTCCCAGGTTTGTATGGCCTTGTCTGTTAAACCTTTTGTATCGTAAGCATCAGCAAGGCTGGTGAGGGCATCGTGATCATCTGGATTAATTTCAATAACTTTGACCCACATAGAGATGGCCTTATCAAGTTTACCCTGGTTATAGTAGGCTACCCCCAGATTAAAGTATGCATCAGTATTTTTGGGATTTAGCTCAATAGTTTTCTTCCATGCAGCAATAGACTTGTCATGTATCCCCTTTGCTGCAAGGAGTTCACCATAATTATAATATGCCTCGGAATAGGTGGGTTTGACATCAATAGCTTTTTTATATTCGGATAACGCCTCGTCGAGCATATCCTTCTCCGTATAAACCGCACCCAGGGTAAAGTGTGCCTCAGCAATTTTAGGATTACGCTTGATTGCCTGTTCAAGCGAAGCTACGGCATCTTCCTGGTTGCCTTCATCGCTATATATTAGTCCAAGATTGAAGTGCGCTTCTGCAAAATCAGGCTCCAGTTCCAGCGCTTTTTTAAAGGCATCTGCAGCTTCCTTGAGATCACCCTTTGCATAGAGGGCAATTCCAAGATTATTAAAAGCCTCAGGATAATTTTTATCAAGCTGAACGGCTGATTTATGTTCGGTGATAGATTTTCCAAGAGCTCCTTGCTCGTAATACAATGCGCCGAGATAATTGTGTGCCTCTGCATCCTTAGGATTTAGCACCATTGTTTGTTTAAACTCATTCATAGCCTTGTCTAAGGACTTCTTTTTGTAGTAAGCCGATCCCAGCATAAAATGGGTATCGGCAGAATTTGGGCCAAGTTTGTTTGCCTTTTTTAACGAAGCAATACACTCATCCAACATATCTTTTTCATAGTAGAGGAGTCCCAGGTTGTAGTTTGTATCCTCCGCAGATGAGTTTAGATCAAGGCTTTCCATAAATGCAGAAAGGGCTTCCGTAAATGCATTTTTCTTTCTGTAGGCTAAACCAAGATCGTTGTAAGAGTCCGCCCTTTCTTTTGTCTGGTTTGGCTTATAATAGGATATGGAAGCGAGCAGTTCAGTAATTGCTTCGTCGTACTTGTCATTCTCATAATAGGCCTTTCCCAAATAGTGGTGCAACTCCCCATCCTCTTTTATTCCTTCAGACGCCAGTTTCAATTCCTCCAAAGCCTCTTCTGTCATCCCTTTTTTAAAGTAAGAAATGCCCTCTGTTTTATGCTGTGCTGGTGTAGTTGCGCCTGTGATCTTATCGGTAATTGAATTCAGATACCCCTTTTTTGGCTTCTTTTCAGCCTTTGCATAGTAAGGAGACCGGCATGCTGTCGGAAAAGTAATCAGTAGTAAAATAATCCAAACCTGTTTTTTTATGTTCACGTTTAGGAATTTCAAAATTGGATATGGTTGAACGTAGGTTATTGAGATTTTAAAACAAAACTAAAAATAAAATATTATCTGAGTAAATCGGCATCCTCAATTATTGAGAATTCAATCTATCAAAGTAGCATCCTATTGTCAAATAGTTATTGAATGTGGTTAAGGTGTGTAGTAAAATTTGTTTTGCAAAATATAATTTAGAATATAGCACAGGAATAATTCTCATGACAAATAACATAATTATTTTTGATACCACCCTTCGCGATGGAGAACAATCGCCCGGAGCGAGCCTGGATATTAATGAAAAAGTAAATATTGCCAGGCAATTGGCATTATTAAATGTGGATGTTATCGAGGCCGGATTCCCTGTATCATCGCCGGGAGATTTTGAATCGGTCAGCAGGATTGCCCGTGAAATACGGGGTGTTTCTGTGGCAGGCCTTGCCCGTGCGGTTGAGAAGGACATTGATAGTGCAGCCAGGGCGCTTGAAAAGGCAGAAAAACCCAGGATCCACGTCTTCCTGGCTACCTCGGAGATCCATCGGAAATACAAGCTCCTCAAGGCAAAAGAGGAGATTCTCAATTTAGCCGTAAAGGGAGTCAAGCATGCCTTAAAGTATGTGGACGATGTAGAGTTTTCACCGGAAGACGCCTCACGAACGGAGTTGGATTTTCTTATCCAGGTTGTAGAGGCCGTTATTGACGCCGGTGCAAGGACCGTTAACATTCCCGACACAGTTGGCTATGCCGTACCTGACCATTATGCCTCCATTATTCGGGGTTTAAAAGAAAACGTGAAAAATATCGGGAAGGCTGTGATCAGCGTTCACTGCCATAA
>JAUSDH010000184.1 GCA_030650655.1 Candidatus Brocadiaceae bacterium | reverse complement strand
GTAAGGGCAATTCATGAATTGCCCCTACGGTTTTATTCTAAATCTTCCTCTTGAACATGGCGTGTCTTTTTGTGGCGAGCCTTACCCTTTGGTTCCTCACAGTGTATAAAATCCATTTCTCTTTTTAAGAGGTCGATTTTGTAGATCTTTACCTTTACAACTGTCCCGATCTTATACATTTTTTTACTTCGTGTGCCAACGAGCGCCATGTTCTTTTTGTCTACACGATAGATGTCATCAGACAGGGTGCGGATGTGGACGAGTCCTTCCACGAGGTACTTATCGAGTTGAACAAAGAATCCATATTCCTGAACACCGGTAATAACGCCATCCAGGATGGCGCCAATCCTGTCTTCAAAGAACCGGAGCAATTTTAGTTTGGTAATTTCCCTTTCAGCATCATCCGCCCTGCGTTCGGTCATGGAGCAATGCGCCGCCCAATCGGGCAAACAATTTGCCCATGCACCTTTCACCTGGGGAGATGACAATTCGCCTGAGAAATACTGGTCCAGAATCCTGTGGACGATCATGTCCGGATAACGTCGTATCGGCGACGTAAAGTGGGTATAGTGATCCATTGCAAGCGCAAAATGTCCCCCGCCTTCTGCCTTATAGACGGCCTGTTTCATAGATTTTAACAACACCAGGTTTATGGTATAGGCCTCAGGCTTCCCGCGCACTTTGTCCAACAATCCTTGCAACTGTTTACTTTTGAGGGGGTCTATTTTGGTATGTTCCAGCCCTCGGGCAAAATCGGCGAATTCCCACATGTCCTCCTCGTCAGGCTCAGGATGGACACGGCACAAGAGCGGCATTTTCTTTTCGTACATGAACGTTGCAACCGTTTCATTGGCCAGAAGCATAAATTCCTCTATTAATTTGTGGGAGATATCTCTTTCCACCTTCTCGACGTTTTTGACACAGCCCTTTTCGTCCAATTTTATTGATACTTCAGGGATGTCCAGTTCCAGGGCGCCGCGTTCCAAGCGGTTACTAAAAAGCAATTGGGCGAGATGCGCTGTGTTCTTTAATAACTCTGCAACGTTGTCTGATATGTGCGAAGTCATTTCCTTATTGAGGATAGCGGTGGCCTGGTTATACGTCAGACGTTTGGAAACGTTAATAACGGAGTGTTTAATCTCCGACTTGAGGAGATGCCCTTTGCTGTCGATGGTCATAAAAACACTTTTGGTGAGCCGGTCTTCCCCTTCCTTCAGACTGCAGAGATTGTTTGATAATACTTCTGGCAGCATAGGGATAACTTCGCCCGGTAAGTAGACACTCGTACCGCGGTAGCGGGCATCATCGTCAATCGCTGTATCAGGTTTTACATAGTATGAAACATCGGCAACGTGTACGCCCAATTGCCAGTGTCCATGCCTGTCTTTTTCGAGGGACACCGCATCGTCAAAATCTTTGGCATCTTCCGGATCGATGGTAATAATCAGTTTGCCGCGCAAGTCGAGTCGGCTTTGAATTTCGGTTTGCGATATAGAATGGGAAATATGTTTCGTTTCATTTGCCACTTTTTGGCCAAAGGCGTGCGGCAGCTTGAATTGATACATAATCGAACGGAGGTCAACCTTATGGTCTCCTTCTTTCCCCAAAACGTCCGTAATCTCACCCTCTGGATTGAGATGTCTGGACGGCCACTCTGTGATCCGCACGACCACCTTGTCACCAGGCTGCGCGTCCATTGAAACTTCTTCTGCAACGTAGATATCTCTGAACAATCTTGGTTCATCGGGGGAGACAAATCGCAGCCGTTTTGTTTTTTCAAAGGTGCCTACGACAAGCTCATTCACGCGTTTCAGCACATTAACAATTTGTCCGGAAGCGCCTCTTTTTTTCCCCTTCCATTTTTTGGGAATCTGGATCGTGGTGGGAAGCCGTACTACCACAAGGTCTCCATGCATGGCAGAGCCCATGTCTTCTTCAGTAACATAGATATCTTCGCCGACATCTTCCTTAACTGGAACCACAAAACCGAATCCCCTCGAATTACAGTCAAGGGTACCCACTAAGAGGTGTACCTTTTTTGGATCAGCATATTGTTTTTGCTTGATCTTCACAACATCGCCTGAAAATTCCAGCCCGTGCAGAAGATCACAAAACGCCCTGTATTCTACATCGCTGACCTCAAAATGTTCCGCAAGCTCAGCGGCTGTCATGGGGCTGTATTTTTTGCTTTTTATAAATTGGAGGATAGATGCAAGGTCGATCATGGTAATTTAGGGTCAAAATAAACTAAAAAATTGTAGATTGATAATTGATTTGCAATAGTATTCAGTCTCTTCCTTTTGCATGCAATATCGTAAGACCAACGAGATCATCGTTATGATAATGGAAAACAATGTCGTCTTCCATTATGCTGTCGTTCGCCTGTTGTGGCTTCTTAAAGCTTATGTAGAGCACATCCGCCTCATCGTCATAATCAACCCATTTCGAAGGCATCTTTAAGAGATATGGAATGGACTCTAAAATATCGCTCACTTTTTCCATAGACCACCCTTTTTAATAATTTTTTCTGGCTTAGAAGTCATAAACGCTGTTATTCCGAAACCATCGTTCTCCCGTTCTTTGTATATTACAACAGCATGCTTCTCAGAAATAGATGTTTTATTGTAGTGTTTAATCGCTATAAATTCATTCCTTTTGCCGCCAACTATAGTATCCGGGTCATCTAATGTTTCAAAGATTATATCCTGATTGCCAGCCATATAATCATGAGACTCTACGATATGAGACCATCTTTCCGCTGTCAGTCGTATTTCTTTTTCATTTTTTGAAATTACTGTGCCAATCATGATTTAACCTACTTGCTATTGAGTAATTCCAAAGACCTTATTTTTTATAAAGCCTTCTCTCAAACATTTTCATGTAATCTGTCCACGAGCTGTTTGCGTCTTTATGCTCGCTTATTGCCTTCGTAGCAGCCTGTACCTTTGCATCAAGATTGTCCAGGTAATGTAAGGCAATGGCTTCGGGTGTACCGGGTTTTACCGGTGAACCCCACTCATATTCGCCATGATGACTGAGTATTAAGTGGAAAAGGACATTGAGCAGGTCAGATGGAAACCCTTCTATTTTCAAGGCCTTTTCATTCACCATAAGAACGCCGGCGATGAGGTGCCCGGTAAGTTGTCCCTCGTCGGTGTATTGGAAACTGCGGTCGCAGGACAATTCCCGTGTTTTCCCAATATCATGTAAAATTACGCCAGTGATTAATAAATCTCTTTTTATCGCTGGATACAGATTTGAAAAGCTTACTGCCAGCCTGGCAACGGAAAGGATATGTTCCAGCAAACCGCCAAGAAAGGCATGATGGTATTGCGTAGCGGCAGGTGTGGTGGAAAATACCTTGCAAAAGGATTCGTCTGAGAAAAAGGCGTTCAATAACTTTGAAAGATACTGGTCTTTAACTGTTTTGATAATCTGCCTGAGTTCATTCATCATCTCAGGTACGTCTCTTTCCGTACAGGGGATAAATTCGCCCATCTGCACCTGTGTATCAGGAACGGGACAGATTTCATTAATCCGGATTTGCAGGATATTGTTGAAGGTTTCAACAACCCCTTTTATCTTTACAAAGCCATCTTTATTAAAACTGTTACAGAGTTGCGGTGATGCATCCCATTTCCGCGCCTCAAGGAAACCGGATTTGTCGGCGAGCTGGAGGTTAAGATACGGTTTCCTTTCTTTTGTTTCCTTGACTTCCTTTTTCAGGACAAGAAAGACATCTTCCACAGATTCACCGCTTTTCAGGCTGGATATATACATTCGTGGCATTTTTGACACCAGTTAAAATGAGGAATTCCCATTTGGTCGCATTGCTCTTTCAGGACGACAATACGAATATATAATGTAATAATGAGACAAGAAACCAACTTATTTTCACAAAGGGTATTTGTACGGATTTTACGCAAGTAATGCGTCAATGTCAAGGAGTATAAGTGCTGAGCCTGCATTTTTTTATTGCAAACCGTTGTTTAACTGTTTAATATCTGATTAAAATTTGTATTTTTGTTTAGGATGCAGATTTCCGCAGATATGCACAGATAATACTTTAGCCGCATTTTCATGAGGACAAACCTTTGGTTTTTAATCCTGACAATCTGTTATTTGTTTCGAAGTGAAATAATAAAATGAGTGCGTTACTGGAAAAAATTAAGACAAAAAAGGCGAAAATAGGGGTCATCGGGCTTGGTTATGTCGGACTGCCACTTGCCCTTGAATTTGTTCGAAGCGGCTACTGTGTAACGGGTATCGATAAAAGCAAGGAACGCGTCGAGTCGCTGAGCAAGGGAAAGTCGTACGTAATCGATGTAAGAGACGAAGACATTGCACAGTTCGTCGAAAAAGGTATTTTAAGCATAACCGACGATACCAGCGTATTGTCAGACTTAGATACTATCAGCATCTGTGTGCCAACGCCGTTAACGAAGACGAAAGACCCCGATATGTCTTATATAATCAATGTGAGTCAAGAGGTTAAGAAGTACATGCATAAAGACCAACTTTTCATTCTGGAAAGTACAACGTATCCGGGAACAACGGAAGAATTAGTGCAACCGATATTGGAAGAGAGCGGTTTGAAGGCAGGGAAAGATTTCTTTCTCGCTTTTTCTCCGGAACGCATTGATCCGGGAAATAAGCGGTATTCTGTCAAAAATATCCCAAAGGTAGTAGGGGGTGTCACGCAACAATGCACAGAACTGGCGAGTTGTTTGTACAGTCAGATCATCGAAACGATTATACCTGTTTCGTCTCCGAAAGTGGCGGAGATGGTAAAACTCCTGGAGAATACCTTCCGGAATGTCAATATTGCATTGGTCAATGAGCTCGCCATTATGGCCGAACGGCTTGGCATCGATGTCTGGGAAGTTATCGATGCTGCAAAGACCAAGCCTTTTGGCTTTATGTCATTTTATCCTGGTCCGGGGCTAGGTGGCCACTGTATCCCCATCGACCCACTGTATCTTTCCTGGGTTGCAAAAAAGAACGGGTTTGAACTACGGTTTATTGCGCTTGCAGACCAGATAAATAGCGCTATGCCTGAATTTGTTGTAGAAAAGGTCACTGATGCACTGAACAGTGCGGAAAAGAGCGTAAAAGGCTCCAATATCCATATTCTTGGCGTCGCTTATAAAAAGGATATTAATGATATTCGCGAGTCGCCTGCCCTTGAAATTATGAACATCCTGAGGCTCAAAGGGGCTAAGATATCGTATACCGACCCATATATTCCAGAGATTGATTATCATGCACTTACTGCCAGGTCAAAGCCATTGACTAAAGAACTGCTATCGAAGGTCGATTGTTCCGTTATCGTGACAGACCACAGCAATTTTAATTATGACCTCATTGTATCCCACTCCAAACTAATCGTCGATACCCGCAACGCCTTGAAGGGTATTAATAAAAAACATATCGTGCGACTC
The DNA here is from genome assembly GCA_030650655.1 of Candidatus Brocadiaceae bacterium. Lineage (GTDB taxonomy): Bacteria > Planctomycetota > Brocadiia > Brocadiales > Brocadiaceae > Wunengus. Next base: position 3,460 of record JAUSDH010000184.1, on the reverse strand, counting down.
TAACATGACTGACCTGCTTTTTGAAATCGGCACAGAAGAGATACCTGCCAGCTATATCGAGCCAGCGCTCAATCAGATGAAGACATTATTTACCGAGCAGGCAAAAAAACATCATCTGGAAATGCATTCTGTTTATAGTACCGGCACACCGAGAAGACTGACCCTGTTTGTAAAAGGTTTACCTCAAAAGCAAGAGAGTGTGACGGAAGAAATCCAGGGACCTTCTGCAGCCGTTGCCTTTGATAAGGCAGGAAGTCCGACAAAGGCAGGGCTGGGTTTTGCCAAATCCCAGGGTATCGATATAAAAGACCTTCAGATAAAAAAGACTCCTAAAGGGGAATATTGTTTTGCAATTAAGAAAATAGAGGGACACGAAACACTACACATTTTGCCAGGCATATTACCTGCAATCATCAGGAATATCTCCTTCCCCAAATCAATGAAATGGAAGGGAAGTGACTTATTTTTTGCCCGTCCCATACGTTCTCTGCTTGCGCTATTCGGAGATCAAGTCGTTTCTATAGAAATCAACGGGATTAAGGCGGACAGATTCATCTTTGGACACCCATTTTTATCCGGGAAGAAGATTGAAATTTCTGAGGCCGATTGGGAATTATACAAAAAATTACTTAAACAGGAACATGTCGTTGTTGAAATGACCGAGCGTCGTGAGACACTGAGGACAAAGATAACACAACTCATGACACCCTATGGCGCAACTATTGATGACGAAGAGTTGCTGGATGAGGTTACTAATCTGGTAGAATACCCCAATGCCGTTGAATGTAGTTTCGACGAAGAGTTTCTTGATATTCCTGCGGATGTCATAGAAACAGCCATGAAGGAGCATCAGAGATATTTCCCCATCAAGAAAAGAGGTGGAAAGCTTTTAAATAAATTTATAGCAGTACTTAACCGAAATGAGAGCAATGCTGATACTACCATTAAGGGCAACGAACGGGTATTGAAGGCGCGACTTTCCGACGCCAGATTTTTCTGGAAAGAAGACAGAAAGACTCCGCTCATAAAACGAGTGGAAAATTTAAAAAACCTTGCCTTCCTCGAAAAGCTGGGAAATTACTATGACAGAACAAACAGGATTATCAAACTTTCCAAATATATATCAGAAAGATTAATTGCTATTGACAACTTATCCGTTAATATTGAATTTGTGAAACGTGCGGCGGAATTGTGTAAGGCAGACCTTCTCACTCAAATGGTAGGAGAATTCCCATCATTACAAGGAATTATGGGAAGAGGGTATGCTGAATGGGACGGCGAGGAAAAACCTGTCGCCATTGCCATCGCTGAGCATTATATGCCTCGTTATGCAACCGATAACATCCCCACATCGAGGATTGGCGCTATTGTGGGCTTGGCCGACAAGTTCGATACTATATCCAGTTGCTTTGCCCTGGATTTAATCCCTACGGGCTCGCAAGACCCTTATTCTCTAAGACGACATGCCTACGGTATTATACGGATAATAGAAGAACATGGATTTACGTTAGATATCAAAGAGACGCTTTACACGTCATTAGACTTGCTTCCCATGTTCGAACAAAAACCAGACTTGCACTACCACCCGGTAATCCTTGATAAATTAGTGCCCAAAATAAAAGAATTCTTTAAAGACAGATTATTCCAGATTAACATAGAAAGGGGATATCGTTACGACCTGGTGAACGCCGCCTTGAAGGCCGGAATAGGATTTGACGATATCCATAATTTTTCGCAACGATTAAAGGTCGTATCCCATATTTCTCAGGAGAAATGGTGGCCTGATTTGGTTACTGTTGTCGAAAGGACGTTTAACATTGGGAAAAAGGCACAGTGCGGAGGTGCAGTAGATAAAAGTCTCTTTACCGAGGCTGAAGAATATGAATTATGGGTTGTTTACCATAAAAATAGAGATAAGATTCAAACGCTGATAGATGAAAAAAAATACGAAGAAGCCTCGCGTCTCTATTATAATACGTTTGCCAAACCCGTCCATACTTTCTTTGACAGGGTATTCGTGAACGTTGAAGATGAAAAGATACGGAATAATAGGCTCTCGATGATGAAAGAGATTAACGAATTATACTCTCAAAAGATAGCCGACCTTTCAGGAATCGTCATGCCGAATGACAAGTCTCCTGGCAGTTCGGTTCCATAGTAACATGGCAATTGTGTTCGATTGTGGAAACTTTGAATATTTTTTATAGAAAGTGAGGTCTCATAAATGAAAAACGTAGAATTTTCTGTAGAAGGAAACATGCTTACCATTAAGATAGATTTATCAAAGGAATTTGGTCCTTCTTCGTCGGGGAAGAACATCATTGTCGCATCAACGGAAGGAAACGTCACTATTCCAGATCGCGAAGAAAAGATCGGCTTAAACATTTATCGGAAAAAATAGCGGAAAATTCTTCGATGGCAATTCCGTACGATACCTATTGATAAAAATATTTATAGAATCCGCCAGAAAACACATGGCTTTTAAGCCTGGGGATGAATGGCCGCCCGGATCGCAGCAGAGGCTATTCGTGGTTTAAGACCCTGAAGTGGCTGTTCAAAAAAGTTTTTGCATATATCATCTGTAGGGGCAATTCATGAATTGCCCTTACAGATTCAGATGCCACAAAGAGTAATCCACAAAATATGACAGGGTCACTACTGGCCGGTAACTGAGTTCGCCCGATGCCGCAAAATACTTGCTGGTGAAAAGACCCCAAAAATTCTTCCAATCCCAGATAAAATAATTCCCGGAAATAACATAGGCGTCGTCAAAAACAAACGTATTTGATAATGCATTCAGATACGCGGCAAAAGATAAGATTATTAAGCCGAACACGGCAAAGATCGCCTCGCAAGCGCTTCGCCGGATTACTGAGGTGCGTTATTTTTGGATACATGATCTTCAGTGAAAAGCCTGTGTTGGGGAACGAAATCCAGCATTATTAAATGGGCACGCAACAGCGTGACTATACAAAGGCATTTTATGTTAAACCCTCCTCGGCGATCTTGATTTTCTCTTCCTTCAACCCGTACAATTCATACACCAACTGGTCAATCTGGCGTTAGATGACGGTCTTGTCATGATCCGTCTTTGCCGATATTAATTGCTTATGGAGTTCGAGTATCTTCTCTAATCGTACAGATCACTGGTAATGTATTTCAGGAGTAAATACCATTTTTCAACTACCGTTGAAAAACATTACCCCATCGCGGGTTCTGGCTTTGTCGTGAGCTCAGCCGAACGGTTTGTAACGTGAACCCGAGGGGGGCATAACTCAGAGCTAACCGGCGCGCAGCTTTTTCGCGCGTCCGGTTGAGCGCCTTGTGTACGCCCAGCATGGGCATTAACTAATGGGTGAAAGTCCCTGCGGGAAAATCACCGTAGATTCGAGGTTGAATATACGCGAACCGCTAGCAAAATTCAAGGGCGATTTCGTGAGAAATGGTCTGAAGGAAGAAT
>JAUSDH010000151.1 GCA_030650655.1 Candidatus Brocadiaceae bacterium | reverse complement strand
TTTTTGTTCCATGGGATATTAATGAGATAATCCAGATATGTTCGGGAAACCGGATACTCAGCCGATGCAGGATTAATATCCCGTAGCCTTTCTAATTCTTTGATAGCCACTTCTTCTACCTCCTTTGGCATCTTTGCCTCTTTGATTCTTTCTTCCAGTTTATTGATTTCTTCCAGGTGAGGATCGTCTTTCCCAAGCTCCTTCTGGATTGCCTTTAATTGCTCTCTCAGGAAGTACTCACGTTGGGCCTTGGTCATTTCTTTAGTGACTTCTTCGTCAATCTTTCCCCGGACCTCTCGTATCTGTACTTCTTTATTCAGGTAATGGAATACGATCCTCAATCGTTTCTGCGGGTCAATCATTTCTAACAGTTTTTGTTTTTCGTCTATAGATAGTTCCAGATAAATGGTTACCAAATCGGCCAGCATCGAGGGGTTGTTGACGTTGTCAATCATAGGAATAATATCTTTTGGTAACGTCTTCCCAAGCATAGCGCTCAGTTTAAAAAGTGTTTTTACACTTTGTACAAGCACATCGATCGTTTCAGACTTTTCTGTAAATTCCCGGAGTTCTTCAATGCGTGCCTTATAATATGGTTCGGTTTGCAGATATTCTGTGACTTTGATCCGTACCACGCCTTCTAAAAGAAATTTTATATTGTCGGATGTAGATTCAAATACTTGAATTACCTTTGCTGCCGTTCCTACGTCGTAAAAGTCTGTGTGTTTCGGGGATTCAACATCGTACCTTAGCGCCACAATACCAATGAGCTCATTCCTGGAAATCGCCTCGTTTAATGCCTTTACCGTTTCTTCTCCTGACAGGGATAACGGACGGATCAGATGCGGAAAAACAACATCATCCTTGAGCGGAATGATACTAATAATTTCCGGCAGGATTCCATCGTCCCGTCTATGAAAAGAAAATTTTGCTTTCTTCGTCATTTCCAATTTGTTTTCTGGTCAGTTTATCTGCTATGCCTTTTTCGCAGCTTTAGCGGTGTAAAGTGCGTTACTCGCCTGTTCGATCAGATCGGTAATAGTTTTGGTCGTTGCCGTAATGGAACTAGATCCTACCGTTACCCGAAAGTTAATTTTCATATTTTTCTCTTCATCTTTTACGAGACACCTCTCAACCTCATTTACCAACAAGTCTGATACTCTCTTGAGTTCTTCTTTATCAATTTCTGGCAACATGATTAAAAATTCTCCATCCCCAAACCGCGAAATTATATCGGAGGACTTAATATGCTTTTGTAAGCACCTTGCAACCTCTATAAGGATACGATTCCCCATAAAATATCCATATTGATTGTTGATCGATGCAAGGTGATTGATATTCATCAGAATACATGATAATGGCTTGTTTTGTGTCCGTGCCCGGTTAAACTCATTCTGAAGGATTACGAGTGAATATCGCTTGTTATAAACATTCGTTAAGCTATCGCGCACGGCATGCTGATTGACCATGTCGTTTAATTGGTGTATTCTCGCATTTAAGCTCTGCAAATTCTTGTCGTGCAATTTTCTTTCGTCGACATTTATTAGAATACCATTATAATGGGTGACATTGCCCCATTCATTTTTGACGCTATTCAGGGAATCGGAGACCCATACATATGACCCGTCTTTTTTTAATAACCGATATTCTATCGTTGCTTCGCTTCCATTCTGTAGTTTTTGGATTTGTGCCGACACCTTTTCTCTATCATCGGGATGTGCCAGTTGGAGTAAGATATTTCGCGTCTTGTAAATTTCCTCCGGCTTGTGTCCGACCACCTTTTCTATCCCATCGCTGATATATTTTACAGAACCATCAAACATGGAAATGTACACAATCTCCGGAATAATATCCATGACGCTGTGGAATAATTTTTCAGATACGGTATTCGTTTCGTTCTCGGTTGATTTATCGTGATCTTCACTATTAATGAAAAACTGTAGGGTGCAACAAAAAGCCAGAACTACTAAACCGAAGATAATTCCTTCCAGCTTAAAAATACTTACTATCGCACAATTCATGGCAATAATGACACCGATAGCACAGTATTTATATTTGCTGATATATCTCTTTAACATGGTTCTTTTTTCCCGTTAGTTTTGTGAAGTTCCTCTAAAAGTATTTTTAATTCTTCTCCCTCGATAACTTCCTTTTCCATCAGTATCTTTGCCATACCCTGTAATATTCCCTTTTTTTCGGTTAATAACGTTTTTACACGATGGAACGATTCGTCCACGATCTTCTTTATTTCAAGATCAATTTCTCGCGCGGTTTCTTCGCTGTACTCCTTGCCGGCTGCAAATCCTCCACTCAAAAAGAGCGG
>JAUSDH010000171.1 GCA_030650655.1 Candidatus Brocadiaceae bacterium | reverse complement strand
AATACAACATATTATCTGTAGCAGTAAAGTACATTTATCAAATAATAGGATATTGTTAGTGACTACGTAATTACTGGAAAAAACACACTTAAATACCATCTCAGTAATCGGTTATGTGAAATAGCCTGAGGTGAACATCCGTTCTAGATGGGAAAATAAGGTTTTCCGCCACTTTTGCTGAGCGTACCCACAAAGGTCAAATTTCAAAATATCGCTTTTTGGACACCCTCACAAGGTTTGATGATAAAATTCCACAGAATTTCACTTTTCAGCTTTTGTATATATCCTGTTTCATCCCGTAAATCCTGTCTAAGAACAAAAACTCCTATGTAATTAAATTTATTTTTATTTTCCCTTGCTTTAATACATGGTGTTTGATACCATTGTGTCGTATCATTCGGTTGTATTGTAAAGTCGTATTATATATTTGCGTTATATTAAGGCTACAAGGTTACAACTTTGTGGCCTTTTTTATTTTTGTGATTTTTTTAATGTAAGAGGGGGTGATTTAAGTATGGCAAATGGATCCGTGAAGTGGTTCAACGACAAGAAGGGCTTCGGTTTTATTTCCCAGGATAATGGAGACGATGTTTTTGTACATCAAACTTCTATCCAGGGTGAGGGGTTTAGAACCCTTGCAGAAGGAGATAAGGTCGAGTTCGAGGTTACGAAGGACCAAAAGGGCTTCAAAGCCACAAATGTTGTCAAATTATAAATTTATTAATAAGCACACTCTTATATTTAAAGATAATCAATTGCAATAGGTATGGTGTTTAAAAATATGGAGTAGCCACTTAAAGTATAATTATAATTACAACCTGAAAACCCCAATATCAGTAAAAGGATATTGGGGTTTTTTGTTTGAGTGATTTTTCATCGGGGATATTCAGGAATTTTCACGTTTCTCAAATATTCTGCCGCCTTCTCTGGTATGAGTGAATTAATATACATACCTGAACCAAGTTCAAAGCCAGAGGCCATAGCCACCCTCGGTACAACACTGAGATACCAGTGAATGAATCCCGAATTCACATCACGTGGGTTTCCGGACATTACCACATAATTGAAATCTGGATTATTAAGTCCATGGTAGAGTCTCGCCATAATTGATTTAAGGTTTGATGCTATATCCCATATCTCATCCGATTGCATGTCGGCAAAGAAACCTGAGTGCTTTTTGGGAAATATCCATAAATGATTTTGTTGATTAATTAACGACACATCGAAGTTGTTATAAGATAGTGATAAATAACGATTTAAGACAAAATAAGCCTTGACTATTTTGTGAAACATGCTATCATAAGTATGTGTATATTAACAAGATATAACCAATATTAGGAATTCGCCATGTTTTGCAAAACAAGTCCCCAATTATCTCTGTTTGATGTAAATAATGTTTTCCCCAACGCCCTGCCCAAAGAAGACTGGTGTTACCAGTATCGGGAGCAAATATATCCACTCATAGATGAAGAAATCTTTGAAGAACTTTACCCTGGTGAAACCGGAAGACCCAACAGGTCGATAAAGAAAGCGGTATCCGTCCTTATCTTTATGGGTATGGAAAAGCATACCTGGCGAGGCGCTGAGTTTCAACAAGCAAGGAGACTTGATTGGTTCATTGCAACACGTACGCCGTTAGGGGAAACTCCTCTTGACCATACCACGTTGTTTAAGTTTTATAATCGTATGGAGACGAGCAGCGCAGGGAGAAAGTTGTTTGAAAAATTGACGATACAGTTTGCAGAGGCATGTGGCACGTCTGTGAAGAAACAGCGAACGGACTCTTTTTTTATACACGGGTGGCTGCAAATACTATCTCGGTATGGATTATTTAAAGAGACCCTGCGGGTATTTCTTCAAAACTTACGCAAGCAGAAGCCTGGTTTGTACGAGTGCATAAGCAAAGAATTTTCCCGAGACTATTTAGGAAAAGATTTTGATCTGACGGAGAAAGACCACGAGAAAGCGCAACGCCAGGTTAAACTCATGGCGCATGATCTTTACGCAGTATATAAGGCGTTTGACAGTCATGATCAGGTAAAACACTATGAGAGTTTCAAGACGCTCGTAACCGTATTTCACCAGCAGTGCGAGGTGGTAGAGAACAAGGAGAATACGCCGTGTGAGATTGTTATTCGGGAAAAACCTCTTGGGGATGAAATCATTTCCAGTCCCCACAATACCGATGCCCGGTATGTAAAAAGGGAAGCAGTCCGTATGCGGGCAAAAAGGGTTTCTGACGGAGACCTGCGATAAGACCAATAAAACCCAGTTTATTACCGATGTGGAGGTAACACCGGCAACAACCTCGGATGTGAAAGAGCTTCCGGGTATTCAGGAACGGTTGGAAGAAGTAGGTATGAAACCCGAAGAACAATATGCAGATGCGGGATTTGTGAATGGTCAAACCATAGGGGATTCACACGACAGGGGCATATTGCTGGAAGGTCCAAGTGCAGGACGTTCCCAATCGTTCGAGAAATTTCAAGCCGAGGACAGACCGCTTGACACAGCAGATTTTGAAATCACTAGAGAAGGAGATGTCCAGGAAGTAATCGTACGTGCCTGTCCTGAAAAACACATCCCGACTGGCCAATCACTCAGTGAAAGCACGGGAAAGATGCTGGTGCATTTTGATCCGGCGATTTGTTCTGCCTGTAGGGTGAACACGCGATGTCCTGTAAAGATTGGAAAGCGTGTTGCCACCTTAACCCTTGATGATGCATCGTATCGGGGAGCACCCGGCATCATCAGTACATGGAGAATAAGGACTACCGTAAGCAGTGTGCGACCCGCGCCGGCGTGGAGGCAACGGTGAGCGAGATGGTTCGCTCTCATGGTGTCAGAAAGTCAAGACATCGAACGGAAAGCAGAACGCGATTGCAGTTACTCTTTGCTGCCATCGCCTGCAACGTAAAAAGATTCATCAGACATGGGATTCTCTACGGATACGTGACGTCTGACGCTGCTAAAACAATGGCTGCCAGCGCATTTTCTATCACAAAATGGGTTTTGGGGCGTATTTATTCTCCGTGTCTTACAATGATCTCACTTTTCTCGTTGAAAAGCGCACTACCTTAATTTTTCAAAGAACAAACCTACGATATCCACCAAATCTTATTCTTAGTGGTTATTCAACGGAGTCATATATGAAACGGTGATAATGCGGCGTAGGGAACAAAAGCTATAAAATGCTTTGTATCCATTACAATCCTTGTTCCCTCATTCAGTTCGTCTCTGATTATCCTGCATATCAAACACTCCCCTGTATCATCGAAGACCCTTACGGCATTCTCGATCCTGCTCCTTATATGCATGGGTGTTACGGGAATACCGACTACCTGAGAATGGGGATGTTCTATGGTAGTGCCGGATGCTGCCCCACTGTTTTTGAACAAGACGACATGCTCCACCCTCTGATCTCTATATATCTCAAGGAAGCGATCTTTGTAAACCTGGATAACCTCTTTTAAACTGCTCCAGAGGCATGGTTGCAGTTGTGAGGTTATGAATGGGTGTCTCTATAATTACCTCGTGTGTGCCTACTCCGTTAACATTTTTATGTAACTCGGTATGTGACCTTGCCCTTTCGCCTTCGTTTGATAGCACTGCAAATTTATTCGGCACGACTCGTATCTTCCATCCCTTTTCATCACAAATCTTGAATGTTTCTTTAGGCGTTACGGTTTCATTTCCAGGACAGAAGGGGCATGTTTTGAGGAGCTCAGGGGGTTTTCTATTTTCCTTTACTATGATAAAATCCTCTGGTTTTTTGTCTTTTTCTTTGGCGATAATCACCCATTCCCGCGTTATCGGATTTAACCTTATTTCTGACATGATCTCCCTCCAATAAATTAGTTAGCAGATTATTCCAGTTGTCGTATGAGTTTGTTTATTCCAGCAGATTGTTCTTGCTGCGGGTCTATTTTTATACTTTCTTTCAGGTGAAACAATGCCTTGTCTTTGTCCTTCCTGTGTTTTAAGATAACAGCGCCTAAATTCATATGGGCATTTGCATAATTGGGCTTGATTTGTACGGCCATCTCAAATTCTTTGATAGCATCGTCAAATAGGAGTCTGTCATTGTAAAGAATTCCAAGATCATTGTGTGCCTCTGCATGATAAGGTTCTATACTGATCGCTAATCTGAATTCACGTTCGGCCTCAGCCATCATGCCTTTTCTGTAATAGGCTATACCCAGGTTGTTGTGTGCGTCAGGGTATAGAGGATTAATGGAGATAGCCTCTCTGAAAACTTGAATCGCATCGTCTAAACGCCTTTGTTTTGTAAAGACAACGCCGAGATTATTGTACGCCCTCGGATGCTTAGGATTTATGTTCAGACATTTTATGAAATGCTGGATAGCATCTTCAAAAAGGTTCATTTTGTTATAATAAATACCAAGGTTGTTGTAAATATCTGCATCGTTCGGATCGATTGATAATGCTTTTTGGTATTCTTCAAAAGCAGCGGCGTTGAGTCCTTTTTTCTCATAAGCATTTCCCAAATTAATGTGTGCCCGAAAACTATTCGGCGAGGTTAGCGTTGTATTCGACCACAACCACAGGCCGTCCTTCCAGTCGTTGTTTCTCTTAAAAGTCAGGTAGGCATTTCCCGGCAGAATAAAGAACAATATGAAAACAAAAAGAACTGGTAAGGGAGTATTTGAATGTATTCCTGAACCAGGGGTATACCTGACTTGTCTTTTTGAAAAAAAACTAGCCGCAATCATACTAAAACCAGCGCCAGGTATGTATAAATAACGTTCCGCCATAATGTTTCCCAACGGAATAATATTCATTACGGGAATGAGCGCGACAAAGAACCATAGAATAGAAAAGAAAATGTGCTTATTTTGAAACCGTAGACGGAATGAAAATATACCGATTGCAACAAAAAGGAAAACAGCCAACCAGAATGAGGTATTTACAATCGATGTGGAAAAAGGAACTACGTAATCGGCATTTAGATGGAAAGGCAGAAAGAGCAGTTTTATGTAAAAAGCAATGACATGGGTCATGGTCAGGAAGTTGACAAAAAAACTACCCTGTGGGTAAGGAATGTGTGATTCCAATGGGTTATAGAGAAAAAAGAAACGGTTCAGGATATAAAAAATTGCAACGAAAAAATATCCCAAATAATAGAGATACCTTGATTTCATGTACGAATAACCTTTAAAAACCACGTCGTACAAGACTATCAACATCGGCAAAGTTATCGCCATTTCTTTGGAAAAGAGACTCAGAAAATAGCAAAATAATGATAGGGAGTAATAAAGGATATATCGTTGTTGATTTGCTTTCAGATAACAGATGAATGCCAGGGTCAAAAACATAAACGCCAATAGGTCTTCCCGGAAACCAACGGCGTTGACTACTTCTGAGAAGAGAGGATATGAAGAAAAGAAAACCGCAGAAATTAAAGCCGACGTTCTGTTTTTAAATACCTGAAAGCCAAAAATAAAAACCAGGGCACTGTTGGTGGCATGAAGTAAAATATTGGTGAGATGGTATCCCAGGGGATTCAAATGCCAAAAGGTATAGTCAATAAAGTAAGATACCGTTACTACAGGACGATAGGTCAATTCGGCTGAAAGGGCGAAGTATTTACTAGAAAAAAGATCGGGAAGGTTACTCCAATGCCTTATGAAGTAATTATTAATAATGGTAGAGTCGTCGTCGAAAACAAATGAATTCTGCAAACAGTTTAAGTAAACAAAAATTGATAAAAAAAATGGTAACAGCAGACAATAGATATGATAATACTTTTTCAATATTTTTAATCCTTTAGTGTAATTTTTAACATTAGAGTTTAGCGTAAGATTTGTAAATATAACACATTGAAATTACCCTTGACAATAAATATCTTGTCATGTAAACTTTATGCTTAATTTGCTATAAGAAATTATTTTGCTAAAAAGATTTTTACTCCAACATCACCTTCTCAGGTAGATAAATACTGACCGGAGGGGATTGTGCCCTGCGGTAGTAACAATATTTATGAAACATTACGCTGTTTTCTATTACTTTAAATATTATAGAGGAGGGTCTTAGGGTTAGATATTAAATTATGAAAATTAATATATTGCCCTAAAACCCATTGTTTTAGGGTTTTTTTTTGTCTGTAAATTTTAAAAAGAGGTGTAGTTTATGATTATTGTAATGAAGGCGGAATCTACAAAAAAGGACATTGATCATGTCCTTGAAAGCATTGAAAAGGTAGGCTTAAAAGGGGTCGTATTGCAAGGCACCAACCGGAACGTGATTGCGGTTATTGGTGATGAACGGATATTACCCGCTGATTTTTGGGATGTGTTGCCCGGTGTAGAGAAAACTGTTCCAATTCTAGCACCGTACAAATTGGCCAGCAAGGAAGGCAAGGATTTTAAAACAATTATTCACCTCAGTAATGGGAAAAAAATTGGTGGGGACCACATTGCCGTTATTGCAGGTCCATGCGCCATTGAAAGTAAAGAACAAATTGTTGAAATTGCTAAAAGGGTCAGAGATGCGGGTGCAACGGCGTTAAGAGGCGGGGCATTCAAACCCCGTAGTAATCCTTACACCTTTCAAGGTTTACAGGAAGAGGGTCTCGTACACCTGGCACGGGCCCGTGAGGCATCTGGCCTGCCTATCGTCACAGAGGTGCTTACACCTGAGCATGTAAAATTAGTAAGTAAATACAGCGATATATTACAAGTCGGAACCCGCAATATGCAAAATTTCTTACTCTTACGCGCAGTGGGAGAAGCAGGAAAACCGGTGATTTTAAAGCGAGGAATGTCCGCAACTATTGAAGAGTTTCTCCTGGCTGCAGAATACATCCTGGCACAAAACAATCCCAATGTTATTCTATGCGAAAGGGGTATCCGAACCTTTGAGACTCATACTCGTTTTACGTTGTCCTTGAGTGTCGTGCCAACACTCAAGGAGATGACACATCTGCCTATTATTGTAGACCCCAGTCATGGAACCGGAAAGAGAAGCCTTGTTAACCCGATGTCCAAAGGCTCTATAGCAGTTGGCGCCGACGGTCTTTTAATTGAAACCCACCCGGATCCTGAAAAATCATTCGTGGATGGACCACAAACAATTACTCTTGAAGCCTTTGAAGAACTGATGCAGGAACTCAAGCCCGTAGCAGAAGCAGTTGGAAGAAAAATATAATCTGTGAGAAGAAAAGACAAAGAAATAACCGCTAAGAATGAAATCGAAGACATTCTTTCCAAGACCATGGTGGGAAGGCTGGGGACGTGTGCCAATGGGATTCCATACATCACACCCATGAATTTTACGTATGATAAGGAAACGTCCAAAATATACCTCCATTGCGCGAATGAAGGCAGAAAGATTGAAAATATCCGGGCCAATCAAAATGTATGTTTCGAGGTAGAAGAAGTCACAAATGTGCTTGTCAAGCAACCTACCTGTGCTTCTTCCGTTGCATACAGGTCTGTAATTCTGTTTGGTAGCATAAAAATACTTACTGACCCGCATGCTAAAAACGAAGCCCTCCAGAAACTGGCGGATAAATATGCACCACAGAATCCTAAAGCGCCTTTTACCGATGCGATGTTGAATAAGACAAATGTCCTCGAGATTGAAATCAAAGAGATGACCGCAAAAAGAAGTCCTGTTAAACCTGCGATTACCGACCCGGCAAAAAAATAGAGTAACTATCAACACAAACTACAAAGAACACACAAAAAGAATAAAAAGTTTAAGAAAGGAACTACATTTTATGGAAATTACAGCATCGAAGAGATTGCAGTCTATTGGTGCGTATGCCTTTGCAGAAGTTGATAAAGAAGTAGAAAAATTAAAATCCATGGGGATTACCCCGATTGATTTTGGCGTAGGCGACCCAACTGTGCCGACGCCTGAAATTGTGCGGAAGGCGACTCAAAAGGGAATAACATTGCGTAAATCTTCGGGTTATCCGAGTTATATTGGTGCACCTGAATTCCGGCAGGCTATTGGACAGTGGATACAAAAAAGATTTGGTGTACAGATGGACCCGGCTACAGAAATTTCTTCCACGATTGGTTCAAAGGAGGCCGTATTCAACTTTCCAGAGGGAATTGTCAATCCGGGTGATTATGTGATTATCCCTTCGCCAGGATATCCTCCGTATACGCGGGGAACTTTGTTTGCCGAAGGAATTCCTTACTATGTGCCAATTCTTGCTGAAAATAAATTCCTGATAGACTTGAAATCCATTCCAGAAGAGGTCTGCAGGAAGGCAAAGATTTTTTGGGTCAACTACCCCAACAGCCCTACGGGCGCCACCGCACCTTTGTCATACTTAAAAGAAATTGTTGAATTTGGGAAAAAATATAATATTATCATCGCTTCTGACGAGGCATATAGTGAAATTTATTTTAATGAACCGCCGCACAGCATCCTGGAGGTTACGAAAGAAGGGGTTATTGTCTTTAATTCTTTCTCCAAGAGGAGCGCCATGACGTGCTATCGGGTGGGCTGGGTAGCCGGCGATAAACGGATTGTAGACATATTTAAAAAGGTTAAGACGAACGTTGACTCTGGTACGGCCACATTTATACAAGATGGAGCTATTGCCGCCCTCAGCGACGAAACCCATGTCGAAAAGATGAGGGCTGAGTATAAAATCAAAAGGGATTTATTGGTAGCTGCATTCAAACGCATCAAGCTTCCCGACTGCACCCCGGAATCTACAATTTATCTATGGCAAAAGACTCCGGAAGGAATGACCTCTGTCGATTTTGCCAGAAAATTACTTTCACCTGATATCGCCATAGTAACAACGCCCGGCGCATGGATTAGCGACAAGACTGAGAACGGATTAAATCCCGGAGAAGGTTACGTACGTTTTGCCCTGGTACCCAGCATCAAAAATACGAGGGAGGCAGCCAGGCGGATTAAAAAAATACTGCCGAAGATGCTGCAAAATGGTTAGCTCAAACGTAGCGCCGATCCCTTCCCCGATCGTAGTCGAGGACAGGTGTGGTCGGCCAATGGCGGGGGACTTCGTCGTGAGTTCAGTCGAACGATAAACCACCCGCGCTACCAAAGGTTTTATGAAAGAAGCAATATGCACCGCAGAGAACGCAAAGATCGCAGAGATAAATAAAATTTAAGGCTGTTCCATTGTTAATAATTCTCTTACTTCTCTGCGTACTTCGTGCCCTCTGCGGTGAAAAATAGTTAAAAATAAGGATTATTTTATGAAAAAGCGGCTTTTTAGCGGAATTCAACCCAGCGGGGATGTACACATCGGTAATTACCTGGGAGCCATTAGAAACTGGGTGCGGATGATTGATCAGTACGACTGTATCTTCTGCATCGTGGATTACCATGCAATCACCATTGATTACAAGCCAGAAGAGATGCAAAAGCGCATTCTCAATGCGGCGGCTGTCAATATTGCAGCAGGTCTTGACCCTAACCGTTGCATTATCTTTGTCCAATCACACGTGCCTGAACACACAGAACTCGCATGGATTTTAAATACGGTAACCCCTATGGGGCATTTAGAGCGTATGACCCAATTTAAAGACAAGTCAAAGCAGCATAGAGAAAACATTAATGCAGGGTTATTTACCTATCCGGTCTTACAGGCAGCTGACATCTTGATCTATAAAGGAGAAGCCGTGCCAGTGGGCGAGGACCAGGTACAACATATCGAATTATCCAGGGAGATTGCCAGAAAATTTAATATGCGGTATGGAGAAACATTTCCTGACCCTATGGAAATCCTCTCCGAAGCGCCAAGAATTATGGGGCTCGATGGCAAAACCAAGATGAGCAAGAGCCTGGGAAATTATATATCACTGGTAGAATCTCCCGAATCGATATGGAAGAAACTATCAACCTCCGTAACCGATGAGAACAGAAAAAGGCGCACCGATCCCGGCAATCCTGATATTTGCAACCTCTTTACCCTGCATAAACATTTTTCTAAAAAAGAACAGATTGATCGCATCAATGTGGTGTGCCGCTCCGCCGAGATTGGCTGTATTGAATGTAAAAAGATTCTGTCAGAAAATGTCGTTGAAGCGCTGACCCCCATTCGCTATAGATACGAGCACTTGATACAGAACCAAACGCATCTATTAGATATCTTGCATACAGGCGCAAAGAAATGTAAAAATATAGCAGAAAATACCATGATCGAAGTAAAAAAGAAAATGGGTCTGATGTAACTAAAAGGTTATTCACAGAGTCCGCAGCGAAAAGCGAAAAGATGGATTATTTTGTAAAAACTTCTTGCTGGTTCAATCGTCCTCGATTGAACCTAAACATTTGGCATGTCATGACGCCACTGCAAAACCCAGTACCCGATTCAAAACATAAGGTTCAATCTACAAGATTGAACCAGCCAAGAATATTGGCACTCACGATGAAATTTATTAAAAATTATCGAAAAGCCGTTCCAATAAGAAATTCGCAATCTACATAATTATGGACTACTTCATAAAAACTATCGTATCTTTATTAAAAGAAAAAACAAACCTTCAGGAAGATGAGGTAGAGAAACTTATTGAAATACCACCCGATTTAAAGATGGGTGATTACGCATTCCCCTGTTACAGCCTCGCAAAAACCCTTAAAAGCCCTCCAAACACTATTGCTACGGAGTTATCCAGGGTATTACGTACTACCGATTCAATTATAGAAATAAAAGCCATCGGCCCCTATGTGAACTTCTTTGTGAACAAAAGAATATTCACGGAGATGGTATTGAAAAAAATAAATGAAGAGCACAATTGCTATGGCAGTGGAAACAGAGGTAGCGGAAAGACCGTTATCATTGATTATTCTTCCCCAAACATTGCCAAACATCTTGGAGTACACCACCTCCGTTCTGCACTCATCGGAAACGCAATTTACAATATCTACAAAACACTTGGATACAAATGCATTGGTATCAATCACCTCGGTGATTGGGGGACTCAATTTGGGCAGTTGATTGTTGCTTACAAAAAATGGGGAAGTGAAAATGCCCATAAATCATACACCGTTACAGACCTGAACAATCTCTACGTAAAATTCCATCAGGAAACGGAAAAGAATCCTACCCTGGAAGACGAGGCAAGGGAATGGTTCAAGAAACTCGAAGCGGGGAATCCTGAGGCAAAGGAACTATGGCAGCGCTTCAAGGACGTTAGCTTAAAAGAATTTCAGAAAATTTACGATATGCTTGGAATACACTTCGACGCCTTTGTTGGCGAAAGCTTTTATAACACGATGGTCGAGGATACGGTAACAAGAATTAAGGAAAAGGGACTAACCAGGATTAGCGAGCAGGCACTGATTGTAGACTTGGAAACTTACAACATGCCTCCATGCCTTTTACGCAAAAAAGATGATGCCACCCTATACGCAACACGCGATATTGCAGCCGCAGAATACAGGAAAAAGACGTATAACTTTGCTAAAATGCTTTATGTGGTCGGTTCTGAGCAGAAACTCCATTTTAAGCAGGTTTTTAAGGTTTTAGAGTTGATGGGATACGACTGGGCAAATCATTGTGTACACGTGGATTTTGGTCTTATGAAATTTAAAGACGGCAAGATGTCCACCCGAAAAGGGAAAGTCGTTCTACTGGAAGACCTGTTAATTGAAGCCATTGAACGTATCAAAGAAATTATAGAAGCAAAAAATCCTTCTTTAGAACATAAAGAAAACGTTGCTAAAGAAGTGGGTATTGGAGCAGTCATATTTGCTGATTTGAGCACTAAGCGTAATAAAGATGTGGTCTTTGATTGGGATGAGGTGCTGAACTTCGAAGGAGAAACAGGCCCTTACGTTCAGTATACCCATGCTCGTCTCTGTAGTATCCTGAGAAAATACGGAAGGCCTGTAACGGCAGACATACCTTTTGAATTATTGAATGAAGACGAGGCCATCATCCTGATCAAGAATTTGTGGCGATTCCCCTCGATTATATTGAAGGCAGCAGAACTTTACGAACCCTCTTTCATTAGCAATTATCTTATTGATGTGTGCAGTAATTTGAACAGATTTTATAATGCCCATCGTGTCTTATCAGATGAGGAGGAACTAACCATGGCCAGGATATTACTGGTAGATGCGACTCGCCAGGTCATAAAGAACGGTCTTCATATCCTTGGAATACATGCACCGGAACAGATGTAAATATATTCATGTTTTATTTTCCTTGACAAAATAAATTAAAAAAAATAGAGTGACCTAAGTGATAAAGGATATCTCAAGGAAAAAACTTTATTTAGACGTTTGCACATTGTGCCGTCCTTTTGATGACCAGAACATAATGCGTATACGCCTTGAAACAGACGCATTCTATTTGATTCTTCAAAATATCCAGAACAAACTCTATGAAATGGTAGTTTCTCCTGTACATTTCAAAGAGATCGAAACGATCGAAGAACTACGTGAAAGGCTGTGGTTATTGGATTTATTAGATAAATATGGTATAAAGCCGCCTTGCGATTTGAGTAAAATAAGAAAAAGAGCCGGACAGCTATGCAACCTCAAATTTGGTATTGCAGATG
>JAUSDH010000164.1 GCA_030650655.1 Candidatus Brocadiaceae bacterium | reverse complement strand
TACATAGGCGTCGATCAGGTTTTTCACCGATTGGGTAGCTCCCTACATCAGGGTATCGACCAATTCCGGGTCTGTATAGAGTTCTTTGATAAATATCTCCGTCCCTCTTAAAGCCGCAGATGTGGTAAATGGCGCTCCAATGACGGGTACGATAAAGACTTCATTGCCAATTGCATCCACGCAGCGCCTTACTGCCTCAAGGTACACGGGGAGTCTCCCGTCTTTTTCAGGGTTTACGGGTTTAAGCTTTTTGAGGTCTTCACGTGTTTGTATAAGAGGAGTTTCTACCTGCGGCGCATCATCTTCAGGAAAGTACATCTTTGTGCCCATTGCCTCCGCAAGGGTAGAGGTGGTAGAGAAGAGGTAAACAATATCATGCCGATATTTTTTAAAACAGGCAATATTGGCATTTCCCATATTCTCACCGTTTGTGCAGAAATCCCTGACAGAGAGATTTAAACTCCGGGATGCAAAATTAAGGATTAACGGGCTCACCAGGAGCCGATCAACCTCTTTTCCTTGCAGGATTGCAAGCATTCGCTCTTTGGGTGTTATTTCATCTTTGGATTTCATCGTACACCCTCCTGCTTTCTTCTCACGCTTACCAGTTCCGGGGTTTTCAATATCAGCGGTATATGAATTTCCTGAAACAAGCACTTTGCTACCTTGACCGCCTCAGATGCAATCTTAGCATACCCGTCTGCACCTATATTTTTTGCAAATCCCGGGGATATCGGTCCACCACCAACCATAACCCTGGAAGCTATGCCAGCCTTCTTTAAATCTTCGATAATTACCTGCATGCCATCCATCGTTGTGGTCATGAGGGTAGAAAGGCAAACGAGATCGGCTTTTAACTCACCGGCTGTATCAACAAACTTCGTATGAGGAACATTCCTGCCAAGATCGTGCATTTCGAATCCGGCGTTGTCCAACATTATTTTCACCAAATTTTTCCCAATATCATGGGTATCACCTTTCACAACACCAATGACTACCTTTTTTTTGTTCCATGTCGTTTCCTTTGGCAGGTAAGGCCTAAGCACTTCAATTCCTGCATTCATCGCATCTGCGCAAAGGAGTATTTCTGGCACAAAATATTCTTCGTTTTCAAAGAGTTCGTTAACCTTATCCATCCCCTTTGCGAGACCTTCAATAATAGCCTCATAGGGGTCGACATTGTGCTGAATTACTGCAGCCGCTGCTTCTGCGGCACGCGTAGCATCCATATCAATAACAGCCTGAGTTAAACGATAAAATATATCTGACTTTTCCATGTAAAAGACACCTCCTGACCATTGTTATATTGAGAAATAAAATTATCCAATAAACTATTGGAGGGATGACGGTGTCTTTTTCGGATGAGAGAAAAACAGGTATGGATAAAGGTTTGGTTTCAAGTAAACAAGCGGATGAACTGCGTAATAAAACTCTTGCAAAGGGAAGGATGACGTTAGGGCAAGCCTTTCAAGAGTCCATACTCTATCCAGAAAACCGAGAAATGGCACCGCCACCTCAATATGGATGCTCACCCATAGCTGAGTACTATGTATTTTCCCGGGTTCATAGATTGGCCTCCTGAAAATGTGATAGAAATTAAATAAGCAAAATCACCGAAACATTGAAAGGCAATTAATTATACAAATATGTCGATATTTTACCATCGCAAAAAGTTATAATTAGCGACAATAATAAGTAAACAAATCACCTTTAGTCCCCCTTTGATCAAGGGGGATTTAGGGGGATTGATTTAATCGTATAGGAATTTTAATTTTATTTATGCGGTTTTCGTGTCCATAACTAATAGGGTAAATAGTCTATGGAAGACCTCCCCTTACATCCCCTCCTTGCGAAGGAGGGGAAAGAGGGGTGATCATAAGTTCAGTCGCCCACTATAGTTCTCAATAATATCCTGGCATGTCAATGTGCATTTGCTGTGGGAGTTTAACTATGGTCATGATTATGGTCGGTATGCGCATTGTGTGCATTATTTATTTTGCATTCACACCCAAACTGAATCACCGTATGCCCAATCTTAAATTTTTCACCCAGGATGCGATTGATTTCTTTGGAAAGCCTGGTAGTTTCGCTGATGAGCATATCCTTTGTATCTATGTGGCCGCTCATGGAATACATGCCCGAAGTTATTGTCCAGATGTGGATATCATGCGCATTATCAATACCGGGAATCTGTTTGAGGCTCTCAATAACTTTGTCAATATTGATTTCCTTCGGCGTCGCTTCCAACAGCACATCCACGGATTCCATCACCAATTTATAAGACCATATGAGGATGAGGACACATATCATGACGCTGATAATGGGGTCGATAACAAACCAGTTGGTATAATAAATGATACCTGCCCCGATTATGACGCCAACGGAGGAAAGGGTATCGCCCAGCATATGGAGAAATGCAGCCCTGACATTCAGGCTGTGTCCATGTTCATGACTATTCCCTTTCAGGATATAGGCACATGCAACATTGGCTACTAATCCCACCATGGCCACAATAAACATCTTGCCACTGGATATGGTTTCGGGATGCATAAAGCGTTGATAAGCCTCGTAAAATATCCATACAGAAATCATAAAAAGGGTTATGCCATTAAACAAGGCTGCCAGTATTTCTAAGCGGTAGAAACCATACGTCTTTTTTTCAGTTGGCGGCCTTGCGGCAAAGAATAGAGCAAACAGGCTTACTAGTAAGGCAAACAGGTGGGTGAGCATGTGGCCTGCATCGCTAATCAAGGCAAGGCTATTGGTGATAATCCCCCCAACAACCTCCACGATAAAAACGCCGCCTGTTATAGCACTCGTCAGGATCAGCCTTTTCCGTTCATGCGCCCTGTACTCGTGTTTGTGTCCATGCTCATCTTCGATGTGATAATAGTCTATGCTATGAATATGTTCGATGGTCTTTCTCCCGTAGGGGTTGAAAATCTTCAACCCCTACATTGAGTTTTATTAACATTATATAAACAGTGGGCGGATTTTCGCAGATATACGCAGAAAACTTTATGTACGCAAAATTCTGATAATCTGCGTTCATCTGCGTCCAATGATTATTCAAATTATAAATCTCTGAAGGGCTTAAAACAACCTTTTTTTGATATGTTATTTTGTTGACATTGATGAGCGGATGTGTTAAAGAATCTTCGATATAAAATAGAATTATTTTATAGGAAAAAAGGGTTAAATTATTCCGTTTAAGTCCCTTTTAATAAAACTAGGGGAATTCAGGGGGTTGTGTTTTTTCTGGGCTATTTTACAACCCCTTTCCTCCCCCTTTATCCCCCTCCGGAGGGGGACAGGGGGAGGAGGTGGGATTTTATGCTTCACAGCATCCCCAAACCCTACTTAAATAAAATGAAAATTCCTATACAATTAAACTACAAACATACCACTTTCATATTCAAAAATAAAATTCTTCAAGCTTATGCGTGGTGGTTTCTTGGGGTTTTCATTTTTA
>JAUSDH010000150.1 GCA_030650655.1 Candidatus Brocadiaceae bacterium | reverse complement strand
AAACTTCGTTTGTCCGTGCTACCCCAAAACCCGCATAAATAAAATGAAAATTCCTATACAATCAAGTTAATGCCAATAAGTCATTTTTGTTGGGTGCGCTTCGCTTCACCCAACATGAAAAATGTCCTGAAAACCCTCATAAATAAAATGAAATCCTATACAATCAACTTACAAACGTGAATCCCCTGGAAAGATTTCTCCCGTTGGTCGAAATGACAAAAAAATGGTTTTTCTTTCAGATACTACTTAATTATCACGCTAATATTTTTTGTAATCTCAGTATCATTATTTTGTGTGCGAAAGGTAATAACGTCTTTCCCCTTTTCATTCCCTGCAGTTACCGTAAATTTTGCTTTGCCATTCTCATTTGTTTCTGCGCGCTCATCGATAGAAACCTTTTTATTTCCAGCAGACGCATAAACCGTATGGTTAACACATGGCTCATTGTTTTCACCCTTCACTGTTACCGTAACGTCAGTGCTCTTACCACGTTTTATCACCACTTTTTTTAGCTTAACCTTTAATGTGGATGGCACGCATTCAGTTGCCAATGAGATAGTGGCCGTATCGGTGTAAATATAATCCCCGCTGCTTGCACTATTACCATTTGCCTCGTTCCCAGCCGCATAAAAGGTAATTGAGCCAAAAACACTTGCAGTTGGAGCAGTCCATTGAACTGCCCACTGGTTCTCTCCTGAGCCAACCTTTGTATGGGATGCGTAAAGATTATCATAAGGTTCTGTTTGAGCCGTATCATCTTTATTGGCAAAAGTACCGACTTTATTATTCGAGGCATCCACAGCCGTAATCTCAAATCCATGTATCGCTGTTGAGGTATTAGTAAATTTAATGGTAATGTCTAAAGTCTGACCAGGTTTATATTCAGAAGAAGGCAAGCTTATTGAGAACTGAGCCGACCCAGCATTCACGGAAAAACTGGTATGGCAGGAGGAGGCACACGTATCATTACCACAGATTTCTCCTGGATTCCCTGTCCGCTCTGCAGGCGGCCCACCAGAAAAACCAAAAACGAGTTTACTTCCTATAAGAACAACAGCAAATACGAAGCAAAAATATTTTCCTATCATGTATCCCTCGTTTGCAAAAACACTATTCCTGGCGCAAAACAATTTCCCCACTCGTTCCTATGCTCTGCGTTGGAACGTAATTGTTCGACGCAGAGCGTCTAATCCCCTGGGGTTGTCCGAAAAGCAGCGATGGGAATACTCCCCGCTATTAAGAGGGGTCGGGGGGTTAAGAACGACCACGCACCCCTTTTATCCCCTCTTTCTAGAGGGGAAAATAAGGTATTCATGTACTTTTACTTTTGCTGAATGTGCCCAAAAAGTTGAATTCCTAATATCGGTTTTTTGGACAGCTCCAAGTGAAGTGCTTTTCCCTATATGCATCCTATGAAATAAAAAAGGGAGCACTTTTTAAGGTGCTCCCTTTTATTGAATTTATTAATCGGCTTATCTGTTTTATCATAAAGCCCTATGTCATGTGTACCATTTCTTACATCATGGTTTAACGATTCTTAGCCTTTTCAAGAGAAAGTGGCGGCACGGGAAATGTTCCTTCAACCCGCTGTATTCCCTCTTTACTCTTCGACCATATTACCCTGATAGCTGATCTAATTATCACCCGTGATCTTTCGTATGTCATCAGCATCTTGAAGATAAAATACAACTTTAACATAATGATCACCGTTAAAGGGGATGCCAGGAGGAGCGACTTTGTCTTTGTCATCTCCAAGGCAAGCTGTTGACTTACATAGCTTATTAATAATGCCATCGACGTAAAGGTAGCAAGAAGAATAAGCCCTATCTTTACTGACATATAAACAACGGCACAATTCATAAAATGTGATTTGTGCGTTTCCTTAAAATCATAAACAGTCTTTAACAACTTTCTAGCCTTTTCCTGTAAGTTTATAACCCATCTTCTATTTTCTAATATTATCACATTTAACATAATGCACATTCCTTGCTAACCAATGCGTCTCTCATGATTTTATAATTTAGTATCTGCAAAACGGTGACTATATTGCTTCTTGTAATATTCCATAAATTCACCGTTCTTTATCTGTTTCCACCATGACTGGTTATTTAAGTACCATTGTATCGTATCTCTAAGGCCATTTTCAAATTTTATTTTTGGTTTCCAGCCCAAAGACATCAACTTGGTACAATCCAGGGCATAGCGTCTGTCATGACCTTCCCTGTCTTTCACGTGTTCTATCAACGTTCCAGGCTTTCTGAGTTCATCAAGAATAAAGTGTGCCGTATCAATATTATACCGCTCATTTCCTCCACCAATATTGTATACTTCGCCGTCCTTTCCATGAGTCATGAGAAAATCAATAGCCTCACAATGGTCATCAACGTGAATCCAGTCCCGCACCTGTTTCCCATCACCATACAGCGGCAGTTTTTTGTCTTCCAATGCATTTGTAATAAAGAGTGGAATGAATTTCTCCGGATACTGATATGAACCGTAGTTGTTGGATGCCCGCGTAATAATAACCGGCAATTTATAGGTCACCCAGTACGCATAAGCCAGTCTGTCTCCGCCGGCTTTACTAGCGGAATATGGATTACTTGGGTTTAAGGCATCCGTTTCCTTAAAGGCCCCCTGATGGGCTGTGCCGTAAACTTCATCCGTAGATATCTGAATAAATTTTTTTACCGGAAACCGCCGTGATGCCTCCAGTAAAACAAAGACACCTTTCATGTCAGTATCAATAAAGGTACTTGCACAGGAAATGCTTCGGTCGACGTGTGATTCAGCGGCAAAGTTGACGATTGTATCAAGGCTTTCTTCCGATAGAATGCGTTCCACTAACCCTTGATCGCAGATGTCACCCTTGTAAAACTTGAACAGTTTAGACTTTTCTGGGTCTTCTGTAACGTCCTTCAGGTTTTCAAGATTTCCTGCGTAGGTCAACTTGTCGAGCACCACTACCCGTCTGCCTTGATTAACCATACGGCGGGTAAAGTGGCTTCCTATAAATCCCGCACCACCTGTGACGAGTATCGTCATAGATATTCCCTATTCAAAAATTTCCTTTATATCAATATCAAAGCCTTGTATTACAGCCGAAGACAAACGAGACGTTTGTCCTACCACACCTGTATTGTAACTTTTACCCCGAAACTCACCCTCTTTTAAATTCAATACCTCAATGGTTTCCTGCGCAGGGTCAACAATCCAGTACTCACGCACCTCCTTTTTTGCATACAGCTTCTTTTTTATACCGACATCCCTTTTGGACGTACCCGGTGACAATATCTCAATAAGTAAATCGGGAGTACCTTGAATATTATCCTTAGTAATAATCTTTCTGTTTTCGTTGGATACAAAGAGAATGTCAGGTTGGACAATATCTTCTTCTGAAAACAATACATCAAACGGCGCGCAATAAGCACAACCAAGCTTATTTTCTCTGACGTAATTAAATACACAATTGAAAATATAAGCCAAAATATGCTGATGTCGTTCATTAGGTGAAGGCACCATAAATAGGTCTCCGTCAATAATCTCGTATCGTTTATCTTCAGGAAGCTGGAGATAGTCTTGATAATTGAATTTAATAGTTGTTTGCATAAGAAACCTCGTATATCTTTTACGAATTATAGCAAATGTGTAAATATAATTTAATATAAAATTTCAAGTATTATACAATAATTTTTGAAAATCTCACGTTCAATATAAACAAAAATCCCCCTGATCTCATTTTGAATAAAACCAGAGGGATTATATTATTATATACTATATTGCGCAATTACAACTAATGTACGTTTGCCAGCTTCAGCCACGTATTGGCCCGTTTAAGGGCGGCCTGTGCCCTTTCTTTCTCTTCGGCGCTTCCCACCTTTGCTAGAGCCTTTTCTGCTGCATCTTTTTCAGCACGTGCCTTTTCGATATCCACCTCTCCCTCTTTTATACATGTATCGGTCAGCACAACGACATTATTTGCCACGACCTCTAAAAATCCCCCTTCAGCCGCAAAGTGCATTGTTTTACCACTCGAGTCTTCAACCATTATAATACCCGTCTTCAATTCTGTAATCATTGGCGCATGGTCGGCAAGGACGCCAAACGATCCTTCAGTCCCATCAGCAGAAATGCCCTGGACGACTCCATTGTAAACAACTCTCACTGGTGTAACGATCTCGAAGTTAAATGTTTTTGCCATGATTATCCACCCATCTGCTTTGCTTTTTCCACCACCTCTTCAATACCACCCACCATGTAGAATGCCTGTTCTGGCAGGCTATCATGTTTACCTTCGACTACTTCCTTAAACGCCCTGATGGTTTCCTTTAAAGGCACATACTTTCCTTTAGTTCCTGTAAACTGTTCGGCGACAAAGAATGGCTGTGACAAGAACCTCTGTAACCTCCTTGCTCTACCAACTAATACCTTGTCGTCTTCCGAGAGTTCTTCCATACCAAGAATGGCAATAAAGTCTTGAAGTTCTTTGTAACGCTGCAATATCCTCTGTACTTCTCTTGCTACTTCATAGTGTTCCTGTCCGACAATTCTTGGGTCAAGTATCCTGGATGTAGACCGCAATGGATCGACTGCAGGATAGATACCCAATTCGGCAATTTGACGGGATAACGCTATCGTAGCATCCAGATGAGGGAATGTGGTTACCGGCGCAGGATCAGTAAAGTCATCAGCAGGCACATAAACAGCCTGCAAGGATGTAATCGAACCTTTCTTGGTCGTCGTAATCCGTTCCTGTAAATCTCCCATCTCAGTTGCTAATGTTGGTTGATAACCAACAGCAGAAGGCATGCGGCCAAGGAGTGCCGATACCTCTGAACCTGCCTGCACGAACCTGAAGATGTTATCAATGAACAAGAGCACGTCTTGCCCTTCCGTGTCTCTGAAATACTCTGCCATCGTCAAACCTGTTAAAGCGACTCTCAATCTGGCTCCTGGTGGTTCGTTCATCTGACCGAAGACCAGCACAGTCTTATCAATAACCCCCGATTCCTTCATTTCAAGCCACAGATCATTTCCCTCACGGGTTCTTTCACCAACGCCTGCAAATGCAGAATAACCTCCATGCTCGGTTGCGATGCTACGGATAAGTTCCATAATCAGCACGGTCTTTCCTACCCCTGCACCACCGAACAAACCGATTTTTCCACCACGAGCAAATGGTGCAAGCAAATCAATGACTTTAAGGCCCGTTTCCAACACCGTCGTAGTTGTCTCTCTTTCATCAAATGCTGGTGAAGGACGATGGATAGAAAGACGGTTCGTGGTTTTTACATCTCCCAGCTTATCGATAGGTTCACCTAAAAGATTAAATACCCTTCCTAATACCTCTTTCCCCACAGGTACGGTTATTGGCGCACCTGTATCTATTGCTTCTGCGCCTCGAATAAGCCCATCTGTTGAGGACATTGCAATACAGCGGACGGTATCGTTCCCCAAGTGGTGTGCAACTTCTGCAATGATAGAAATTTTCCTTTGCGGGTCTTTTATACTAAGCGCATTTTTTATGGCAGGAAGACTCCCCGGGGTAAATCGCACGTCTAAAACGGGTCCAATTACCTGCACAACTGCTCCTTTATTTTCTCTTTTTTTTGCAGCCAAAGGTCTTACTCCTTCCTTCTTTTTGAACTAATTATTATTTATTCGTTGAGAATGTGGAAACCATTTTATTTAGTTCGGCTTATTTGGTTTCCACATATACGCTCTACAACAATACCTGTTTTTACCATTACGAAACTTTATCGTACCAACGCCTCGGCGCCTGAAATAACTTCCAACAACTCCTTGGTAATTGCTTCCTGTCGCGCTTTGTTATAAGTATGAGTCAATTCATCAATCATTTCTCCGGCGTTTTCAGTCGCTGCAATCATGGCTACCCGTCTTGCAGCAAACTCGGACGTCAAAGATTCCAAAATGCACTGATAGATCTGAGTCTCTATGTATTTTGGAAAAAGGTGCTCAAGTATCTGGTCTACCGAAGGTTCTATAATATACTCCCCCACCAATTTCCCTTTTGAATCAAATGTGTCTTTTTCCAGAGGCAATAAACGGATACCCATTGCAAAAGATTGCATCACCGTGTGAAATTTAGTAAAAAATATGTGCAATTCTCCAAATTCACCTTTTTCATACCCATCGATCAATTGAGCCGCTAATGCCTGCACCTTATCATATCCGAACTTCTCTACCGGCTCTGGAATGTATCTTTCTTTTGCAGACGCATAATTTCCTTTTGAAAAATAGACGTTCCCTTTTTTCCCGACCAGGATTAATTTAACATTTTTATTGGCATGCACTTGAATAAATTCTACCACCTTCTTGATTATATTGTTATTATATGCCCCACAGAGGCCCTTATCCCCTGTAATAAGAACAATCTTGACATTTCCCGACTTGTGCTCTTTGTCTGTAAGCAACGGATGAGATTCTTCGGGCGGCCTGCAAGAAATAAGTCTGCTCAGAACCTGATGCATCTTCCCTGTATATGTCCTCGAAGCAATAACCCTGGACTCTACCCTTTTCAATCGACTCGCAGCAACCATTTCCATGGCGCGGGTAATTTGCTTGATACTGGTAATACTTCGTATGCGTTGTTTAATTTCTCGTGTGCTCAGCATTCCTTAACCTTTCTTTGCAAAGGTTTGTTTGAATTCCTTGATAGCATTCTCTAACTTATGAGTCACTTCCTGATCAAGTTTTTTCTTCTCTTTAATCTCTATCCCGATGGAAGCATACTTTTCCTTCATAAATTTCAGGAATTCCTTGTCAAAGGCCTTGACCTTGTCTACTGAAATATCATCCAAATATCCATTTATCCCGGCAAAGATTGACATAACCTGTTCTTCCACAGAAATGGGGGCATATTGAGGCTGTTTTAAAAGCTCTACAAGTCGCTCACCCTTAGATAACTGTGACTGGGTAAATTTGTCCAATTCAGATCCAAATTGGGCAAAGGAGGCTAATTCCCGATACTGAGCCAGGGTCAATCGCAACATACCTGCGACTTTCTTCATTGCAGGAATCTGGGCGTTTCCACCCACCCTGGATACCGACAACCCTACTGAAATTGCAGGTCTGATACCGGCGTTAAACAAATCGCTCTCCAAATATATCTGCCCGTCGGTGATAGAAATAACGTTCGTCGGAATGTATGCCGAATAGTCGCCGCCTTGTGTTTCTACCACAGGAAGGGCTGTCAGCGAACCCCCACCGAGTTCGTTACTTAGTTTGGCCGCCCTTTCCAAAAGACGCGAGTGGATGTTGAAAATATCTCCTGGAAACGCCTCGCGACCGGGTGGACGTCGCAAGAGCAATGAAATCTGTCGATAAGCTATGGCGTGTTTATACAAATCGTCATACATAATCACAGCATGCATACCGTTATCCCTGAAGTACTCACCCATCGCACACGCGGCATAAGGCGCAATGTATTGCAATGGCGCAGGGTCAGAAGCAGAAGCTACTACAACAATGCAGTTATCCATTGCCTTGCTATTTTCCAGAGTCTTTACAACGTCTGCAACGGTGGACATCTTCTGCCCAATTGCCACATAAATGCAATACACCCCGGACTCGCGCTGGTTAATAATGGTATCTACGAGAATAGCAGTTTTCCCTGTCTGCCGGTCGCCGATAATAAGTTCACGCTGGCCTCTCCCAATCGGTATCATGGCATCTATTGACTTGATACCGGTCTGCAGCGGCTCTTTCACAGGTTGTCTTTCAACTACGTTGGGGGAAGAACCTTCAATAGACCTGAAATCATCAGTAGCAATTGGCCCTTTCCCATCAATAGGCTGACCCAACGCATTCACAACGCGGCCCAATAAAGCCTTACCCACAGGCGCCTGCACAATTTTACCCGTGGTTTTTACGATATCCCCTTCCTTAATATTGGCATCAGAACCCAGCAGTATCGCACCGACGTTGTCTTCTTCCAGGTTCATAGCGATGCCGTATACATTGCCGGGAAATTCCAGCAATTCATTGGACATGCAATCGTCCAGGCCATAAATACGCGCAACACCGTCACCAACCTGCATAACATGTCCCACGTTTTCCAACTTTAATTTTTCTCCGTAACCTTCAATTTCTTTTTTGATAATTGAAGTAATATCAGATAGTGACATATCCCTTACTCCTGTTCAAGTTTTAAAAACAACCACATAATCGTAAATGAAAATGTCAAAACGCAAACTTTTTTTGAATTTGCACTTTTCATTTTGCATCCGTTTTTTTCATCATTCAGAGGCAGTGTCTCGCTAAATTATGCCGTTCGCAATTCCAACAGTCTGGTTCTGAGATTTTTTAGTTTGCCCGCAATGCTGCCATCTACCATCGTGTTGCCCACTCGTATCATAATCCCTCCCAAAATCTGCGGGTCTTGAACAACCTCTATCTCCACCTTCTTACCGGTAAGCTTATCCAGGCGTTTCTTAAGGCCGTTCATCTGGTTTTCCGTTAAAGGAGCTACTGTCGTTACCCTGGCTTTGATGATACCTTTATTACTGTCAACTGTTTCTTTGTGGATTGCGGGAAGAAACTCCAATATCCCTTCCTTTCTTCGATCCACAAGTAAATTCAAAAAGTTCGTCATGAGATCGGAAGCCGACGTGCCAAAAACCTTCTTGATCAACTGCTTCTTCTCGTTCCGGGTAATCGACGGATGAAACAGGATCTTTTTAATGTCCCCGTGTTTTGTAATCACATCACTGACCAATGCCAAATCTTTTTCAATTCGTTCAAACAGCCCTTTTTTTACGGACACTTCCAGCAGGGCATTAACAAATGTAATTGCAACACTTTTATCTAACACGCAATTCCCCTATTTCTTCAATAAAGTCATCGACTAGCCTTTCAGCCGTCTGTGAACTGATAGATTGCCGAATGATCCTGGAAGAAGCCAGAATGGAGAGGGTTACCACCTGATTCCTTATGTCGGCCAGCGCCTTTTTCCTTTCCAGATCGATCCCCTCCTTCGCCTTTACCTTCATCAATTCAATCTCTTCTTTGGCACGCTTAATTATTTCTTCGCTAATACGACTGCCTTCGTTTACGGCTTCCTGAATCCTTTTCACAGCCTCGGCTTCAGCCTCAGAGATTTTCTTATGATATTCTATTTTGAGTCGCTCAGCTTCTGCCCTATCATTTTCAACTTTTGTATATACTTTTTTTACCCCTTCAGACCGTTCATTTAGCATGGCAGATATCTTGCCAAAAAGATATTTCTTGAGGATAAAAAGCAGTATGAGAAAACCAACGGCCTGAATAATAATGGCCTTAATATTAACACCCAGGTTATCTAAGATATCCAATTAAGTCCCCTCCCACGCCTATTTAACAGCGTGCTGAATTATCTCAAGGATAGCCTCTGTCTTGGGCAGTTTCCCCAACAAAATAAAGGACATCATCAAGGAGTAAATTGTTAAAGATTCGATGAACGCCAGACCCACAAACATAACAAGCTGTATCTTTCCCGCCATCTCAGGTTGTCTGGCCATACCACTCGCTGCGCCAAAAACTGCAATACCCTGCCCGATACCGCAACCAAAAGCCGCAAAAGCCAACATTGCTACTGCCACTGCTAATAAAGCAAAATAAATCACGACTACTTCCTCCTTTCAAATTACCTACCTTTTATTAGGTGCACAACTGCACCTGCTAACACAATGTCGAGTTAGACAGTCCCCTCTTGGGAGGGGATTTAGGGGTGGGTAAGTCGGTAATTCGTGAGATATTCACTGAGATTTCACGACCAAAGAACCCACCCCTAACCCCTCCCAAGAGGGGAATAATCCATGCCACCCTGTAACCCGCCTGTCTGCGTGCGGGCACGCACAGGCAGGCATAAATAAAATGAAAATTCCTATACATTTAAGTAACTATTATCATTCATTATTTAATTTTTCGCAAGAGGGCGTACAAACTCACCCGACGAAGAGTGAAGTTCCTGTTTTGGAGATTGCTTAAATATCTCAAGCACATCTTTTGTTGGCGGGAGCTTGCCAAGCAAAATGAAAGATAGCATCAATGAATAAATCGTCAGTGATTCGATAAACGCCAGACCAATAATCATGGCAAGCTGTATCTTACCTGCCATCGCAGGCTGCCGCGCCATTCCCTCAACAGAAGCCTGAACCACCTTTCCCTGACCCATGGCGCAACCAAAGATAGCCACCACAATTATTGATACTCCTCTCACCAATGCAGAAAAATAATTCATATCCCCCCCCTTTAAAAATTAAAAAAATGATGTAGTTACATTATTTTCAACTTACCTCCATGATAAATATTAAAAACCATCTTATCAAAGCAACTTTTCATTTATTTTAAATGATGATGCTCCTCTTCTTCATCATGCACCCCTATGGCGCCTGCGATATAAAAGCTTGCCAGCAGAGAAAAGATCATGGCCTGAATGGTGCTTCCAAGCAAGGCAAGAAAGACCATGGGCAGGTGTATCGGAATAGGGATAAGCCCAAACAAAAACGGGGAGAACCCAATAAATATGGCAATGACCGTATCTTCCCCCATAATATTACCAAAGAGACGCATGGATAGCGACAACGGACGTGAAAGCACCTCCTGCATAATATGCAAAGGGAAGGTGAGCGGGGCAAGCCAGACCGGTTTACCAACCATGTGCTTGAGATAACCAAAGATACCATTATTCTTTATACCCTGATATTGGGTAACAAAGAAAACGATTAATGTCAGGGCAATCGTTGTATTCAAATTACTCGTGGGCGAATGAAAGAGGGGTATCTGCCCCATCATATTCATAAAAAAGATATATATAAAGAGTGTCCCTATAAATGGGGCAAATCGTTCTGCAACACGCCCCATCTGTGATTTGGTAAAATTTTCAAGCCCTTCCACTATAAGCTCAAGCAACGCCTGAAGCCTGCCAGGCACTTTCTGCAACCTTCTTGTGGCAATGATAGAAAATATGCCCAAAAAGATAATTACTGTTGCAGACATAATTATGGGCACCAACTCGTGCTTCGTTAATCCCAAAAACTGGGTATAATGTTCGATAGGTACAAAATCTAGAAACGATGGTAATTCTGTTGTGCTTTCACTTCCACCACCCGCACCGGACACTAGAGCTGCACTCCTTTCTTATTTCTTAATTGAGAAACCTGACTTAATATTTTCCAAAGGTACTTTAATCGACCTGTTCAAATAATTTACAAACAATCTGCTTCCAACCTTCATAATAATTACTGCCACTACCATACTTAAACCAAGAGCCGTAGCGGCAGCATTAATCTCCAGGAATAAGCAGGCCGAAAGTAACATTGTCCCTATGATAAAGTACTTCAAGAAACTTATCTTGAGGAAAAAACTCTTAATTTTCTCCCTCTTATGCCGCACCGCATATTGTATCGCCCACCATGTAGTCTTGAATAAAGCAATGCTAATAAAACATCCTACGGCAATGCTTGTCGTTAACACAAAAGACATATACGATAGTGAACCGACTATTATAATCAACGATAACATAACCGATGTCTTGAGCACCCGATCCGGAAAACTTTCGTCAAACAAAGAAGACGGCGCTTTATTGTTTATTGGTATTATATCCATAAACTATTAATATATCCCAGTCGGTGGCAAACATTTGTTGGTTGATGAAATTAGTAACAGTTACGAAATTATTATTTTGCCCCACTACTAACCACCCATTCCAATATTTCCCCGTCTTTGA
>JAUSDH010000126.1 GCA_030650655.1 Candidatus Brocadiaceae bacterium | reverse complement strand
AGTAACCTTTGTGTGTAATGTTTGCAAACAAAAGATAAAGGTTGTCGTGGAAACAACGGGTATATTGGAATGCTGCGGCCAAAGAATGCAGCGTGTTGAGGCAAGCGCTAGCCAAGAGTGAAAAGTATTAGTACGTTTAGAAATGAGCGCTTACATAGAAAATTTGGGAAATCAAGAGCTGCAAATAATATTACAAATTCAGTATCGTGGAGAAAAGTATGGGTGCGATAATTATTAAGGGTGCTATCGACGAAAACAAGAAGAAAGAAGTGCAAGATATTGGGAAAAAACACTTGTTCAATGCTCATAAGTATTGCGGTATTATTAAATGGAAAACAGAACCAGTGAAATACCAAAGGGAATTAAGAGATGAATGGGGATATCCTGATTGATACAAATATTGCTCTATACCTTTTGCAGGGGAATGAAAAGGTAGCGGACTTGTTAGATGGCAAAAGAGTATTTGCTTCTTTTATAACTGAGGTTGAAATTCTGAGTTATGGTAAAATTACGGATGAAGAAGAATCCAAAATAAAGGAATTCCTAAGCGAGATAACTGTTGTCGGATGGAATGATGTGATACGGGATCATGCTATAAAACTCAAAAGAAATTACAAAATCAAAATTCCCGATGCTATCATTACTGCTACCTCTCTTTATTTAAAGGTTCCATTTTTTACAGCCGACAGGGAATTTCTCAGAATTTCTGAAGAAATAGACTTAATGTTATACGAATTTGAGTTTTAATGGGTTTTTAATGAATAAAGAATTTCTTGTCTATTTTATTATTGCCTGCGTTAAGATCTTGCTTGTGTTCGGGGTGGTACAGCTCATGATTATCTCCATGATCTGGCTCGAAAGGAAGGTTATGGCGCACATGCAGGTACGTCTTGGGCCAATGCGTGTCGGCCCGCATGGGTTGTTACAGCCAATTGCAGACGGTATAAAGCTTTTGTTCAAGGAAGATATTATTCCACAAAAAGCAAGCAAACTGCTCTTTATCCTGGCGCCTATAATGACCGTGGTGCCCGCCCTGATTACCTTTGCCGTCATTCCTTTCGGGGATAAGGTAAAGATCCTTGGGTACAACGTCGACCTGGTAATTACCGATATCAATGTAGGATTTCTGTATGTATTTGCCGTTTCTTCTTTAGGCATTTATGGCATTGTTATGGCTGGTTGGGCATCGAATAACAAGTATTCATTACTGGGCGGGATCAGATCTTCAGCCCAGATGATCAGCTATGAACTGACACTCGGGTTATCGCTTATTGGAGTCGTCATGCTGACGGAGTCGTTAAGCCTTGTGGATGTGGTTAATGGTCAGGCGAAACTGTGGAATATTGTGTTACAACCCCTTGGGTTTTTTATTTATTGCACCAGCGCTTTTGCAGAGGTGAATCGGTGTCCGTTTGACCTCCCTGAGGCCGAATCAGAGCTTGTGGCGGGATACCATACTGAATACAGCAGCATGAAATTTGCCACGTTTTTCATGGCAGAATATGCCAACATGATTACGGTATCTGCCATTGCCGTAACTTTTTTTCTGGGTGGCTGGCACGGGCCATTCTTACCGCCGGTGGTATGGTTCATGCTAAAATTATCAGCTTGCTTATTTTTCTTTATCTGGGTAAGGTCGACTTACCCAAGGCTCAGATATGATCAACTGATGAATTTTGGCTGGAAATTTCTGCTGCCGCTCTCCCTGTTTAATATCTTGATTACGGGGTTTATCATGATTCTTAAAGGATAATATGATCGTACCATTAATTAAAGGTCTCGCACTCACAATCAAGAGATTTTTAAACCCGAATACGTGCGTCACAATGCAGTACCCCGACGAGCGGCCAATACTTGCGCCAAGGTTTCGCGGGCTGCCTGAGTTGCAGATAGGAAAAGACGGGCGGGAAAAATGTGTTGCTTGCGGATTGTGCGCCAGAGTTTGTCCCTCTCAATGCATCTCTGTCGAAGGGGCGGAGGATGAAACAAACAGGAGATACCCAAAAGTTTATGAGTTGGATGCCTTCCGATGTATTTTTTGTGGGTTTTGTGAAGAGGCCTGCCCCGTAAGGGCAATAATCCTTCGAGATACCTTCGAACTAGCAACGTATGACAATAAGGATGTCTTCGATAAAGAAAAGCTGTTAGACCTTACGAGGAAAAGAAATTTGCCGAAGTGAGTCTTAATTAAAATTTAAGGTGTATGATTTTTTTCTGTGCTGGTTCAGGCTTGCAGCCTGAACCGAAACATTTCGGTTCAATCGGGGACGATTGAACCAGCAGAGGGCGTAGCAAAAGTTAAGAGAGAGATGAAATTATAATCTTATGGAAGCATATTTATTTTATATAGTAGCTACAATCGCTGTAATCACCGGGGTCTACCTCATTTTCGAGAGAAACCCTGTCTTCAGCGCTTTATTCCTTATTCAGACGATGGTCTGTATTGCGGTACTCTATATATTACTTGAGGCACAGTTCATTGCTGCGGTTCAAATCATTGTGTATGCAGGCGCTATTATGGTGCTCTTCCTTTTTGTAATTATGTTGTTAAATCTGAACATCAAAGAGGAGTCAAAAAACGCCTTGCCCTTTCAAAGGATACCTGCCGTCGTTATGGGAATTGTACTGTTTGCGGCTATTTGTATGATAATAAAATCGAAATTACTGCAAGGGAAACATGGTGAATACACAACGGCATACGTTAACAGCGTTGGAAATACAAAGCTTATCGGCAATTTGTTATTCACTGATTATTTATTGCCATTTGAGATAACTTCTATCTTGTTATTTGTAGCGGCAATCGGGGCCATTATGCTGGCGAAAAGGAAGCTATAAGATGATTACCATTACTCATTATCTGGTGCTGAGTGCAATTCTGTTTACGCTGGGCGTTGTCGGCGTTTTAGTGCGGAGAAATGCCATCATAATCTTTATGTGCATCGAACTCATGCTGAATGCCGTTAATCTCTCGTTTGTGGCGTTTGCCCATTACCTTAATTCCATGCAAGGTCAATTGTTCGTGTTTTTCACCATGACCGTTGCCGCAGCCGAGGCCGCTGTTGGTTTGGCAATTATCGTTGCCGTATTCAGAAATAAAGAGACTGTAAACATTGACGATATAAATATTATGAAATGGTAGGAATTGGTTAGATTTGGATTAACAGTTTACCCCCTCCCCTAACCCCTCCCACCAGGGGCGGGGGAAAAACGTTTCCTCCCCCTCGACTTCGTCGTGAGCTCAGTCGAACGATGGGGGAGGTCAGGTGGGGGTGCTGAGGGGTTTGAAAGTATAAAACATTTTTGGTTCCTACGTGGTCGGGTTAGAGTTATACTATGCTTAATCTTGTCGCATTAATTTTATTATTTCCATTAATCGGGACGGCCATCAACGGGTTAATCGGTAAAAGGCTGCGGAAGGAAACCGTAGGCTATGTTGCGTGCGGAGCTGTTGCTCTGTCTTTTTTAATCTCAATACTTGTATTCATTGGACTTCTTCTCCTGCCGCCTGATGCGCGTCTTTTTGAGAAACAATTGTTTACCTGGATTGAGTCCGGTTCATTCAAATCTGCAGCCGGCTTGCAGGTAGATCCCTTGTCTTCTCTTATGATCCTCATTGTCACGGGGGTTGGATTCCTCATTCACATCTATTCGATCGGTTATATGCATCATGATAAGGGATATCACCGCTATTTTTGCTACCTTAATCTGTTCACCTTCTCTATGTTATTGCTTGTTTTGAGCAATAACTTCCTCCTCATGTTTATCGGATGGGAGGCAGTCGGGTTGTGTTCTTACCTGCTTATCGGGTTCTGGTTCGAGAAGAAATCGGCCTCAAATGCCGCCAAGAAGGCGTTTGTGGTCAATAGGATAGGCGATTTTGGCTTCGCCCTGGCCATCATGCTCATATTTCTAACTTTTCATAGTATCGATTTTACTGAGGTATTTAGCGCAGCCTCAAAAGGTAATTTTGCAGTAGGCAGTTTTAGTGTAACGATCATTACCCTTCTTTTGTTTATGGGTGCAACGGGTAAATCTGCACAGATACCCCTTTATACGTGGTTACCGGATGCACTGGAGGGTCCCACGCCGGTCAGCGCACTTATCCATGCGGCAACCATGGTAACGGCGGGCGTCTATATGATTGCACGATGCAATGTACTGTATATGCTGTCCCCATTCACCATGACCGTTGTTGCCAGTGTTGGCGCTGTTACGGCGCTCTTTGCGGCATCCATTGGATTGGTGCAAAACGATATCAAACGAGTATTGGCTTATTCTACAATCAGTCAGTTAGGATATATGTTTGTGGCCTGCGGTGTGGGTGCATTCACTGCAGGTATTTTTCATCTCATGACTCATGCATTCTTTAAAGCATTGCTATTTCTGGGTTCGGGCAGTGTCATTCATGCCATGTCCGGCGAACAGGACATGAGAAAGATGGGTGGATTACGACACCATATTCCTACTACATACAAGACCTTTTTGGTTGGTACTGTGGCGATTGCCGGTATCCCGCCATTTGCAGGATTTTTTAGTAAAGACGAAATTTTATTAGAATCACTCGTCCGTGGGAATTTTTTCTATTGGGCGATTGGTGCACTGGCAGCCTTCTTTACGGCCTTTTACATGTTCCGTCTGCTTTTTATGACATTTCATGGGAAATCCAGGGTGGATCATCATGCGGCTGAACATCTCCATGAGTCTCCAAAAAATATGACGCTCCCTTTAACAGTACTTGCAGGACTTTCGGTCGTTGGCGGATTTCTGGGTATTCCGGGTGCAAGCGCCATTAGTAACTTTTTGGCACCAGTCTTCGGTGAACATGGTCATACTGAAATTTCTGGGGCAGAAGCCGGCGGACACCATAGTGCATATCTGCCTTACCTGATGATGGTCGTTTCAACTGCCATT
This sequence comes from Candidatus Brocadiaceae bacterium, assembly GCA_030650655.1. Taxonomy (GTDB): domain Bacteria; phylum Planctomycetota; class Brocadiia; order Brocadiales; family Brocadiaceae; genus Wunengus. Next base: position 1,371 of record JAUSDH010000126.1, on the reverse strand, counting down.
GCCATTGCGGGTATATACCTTGCCTATCAGATGTATATTAAGAAACCTGAAATACCAAAGAAACTGGCAGAACGGTTTCATTTGATTTATAAACTCCTGCTGAATAAATATTATGTCGATGAAATTTATGATGCACTCTTTGTGAATCCGATTAAAAAAGGTTCCGTCCAGTTATGGAAACAGGTTGATGTCAGGATGATCGATGGTTCTGTAAACGGCATCGCCCGTCTCGTTGGTCGGTTTGGTAATGCCCTGCGTTACTTGCAAACAGGATATGTACGCAATTATGCCTTTTATATTGTAGTTGGTTGTATTTGTATTCTAGTATTTGCCGTACTAGGCAGATAGGCAGAAGGATGGGTGAAGCGAAGCGCACCCATCAAAATTGTTTCAACAAATTAAGGTTTGTGATGGGTTCGTTTCGCTTAGCCCGTCCTTATAAGCACGCAAAATAAAGCCATCCTTTTTAGGCCTGAAAGGCCGTTAGGATATAGCAGAGGGTGAAGCCCTCTGATAAGAAAGAGAAAAATATTAAGCCTTGAAATGGCGGAAGAAATGGTAGGGTGGATTAAGCAGAGCGAATCCACCAGAAGCGGCAATCGGAATTTACTTCCTCAGAGAAATGATTCTATGAGATACAGCAGCTTAGCTTGATGCATGTGGAGATTGGTGTCTATTTATGCCAATTTGGCTGGTATGGCAGTTTCGTTCAAAAAAAGTCTTTATGTCATTGCAAAAGAAGTAATTTTTATAAAACTCTAAACATACAGTAATCCTGGAGCAGGTGAATATCTATGCCTATTCTAACACTTATAACCTTTCTTCCAATCATAGGGGTATTTCTGATCCTGTCGATTGATTCGAAAAAACAGGAACTCGTCAGGATTACGTCTCTGCTGGTTTCGATCGTTGTATTTTTTATTTCCCTTCCTTTATATTTCAATTTTGATGCACACGCATACGAAATGCAGTTTGTAGAAAAACTGCCGTGGATACCTTCCTTTGGAATTAATTATTATGTCGGAATAGATGGTGTTAGTTTATTCCTGATACTCCTGACAACTTTTATTACGCCTCTTTCTATCCTGGCTTCATGGCATATCACCAAGAGCATAAAGGAATACATGATTGCCATGCTGGTGCTTGAAACGGGCATGATCGGTGTCTTTATCTCGTTAGACTTATTTTTGTTTTATGTATTCTGGGAACTTATGCTGATTCCGATGTATCTTCTCATCGGCATCTGGGGAGGTCCAAGGCGGATTTACGCAGCCGTTAAGTTCTTTATTTACACCATGGCAGGCAGTGTATTCATGCTCCTGGCCATCATTGCCTTGTATTTCTTGAATTCCAGGACAACGGGGGAATATA
>JAUSDH010000125.1 GCA_030650655.1 Candidatus Brocadiaceae bacterium | reverse complement strand
GAATAAAACCCATCTCAAACAAGGGGATTCAAACCCAGCCACAAAGTCACGAAGACAGTAGGGGCACGGTGCTCCGTGCCCTTATTGTTGGGCACGCATCAGTATGCCCCTGCGAGGTGACCTCAAGGCTGGTTCAATCTTGAAGATTGAACCGCATATTTTGAGGTACTCCAGGTTTTAAACCCGTGCTATGAAATGGAATCATACCAAATGTCTTATGGCTGTCTAAAAAGTCCAATTTTCAATTGTCATTGCGAGCGTAGGCGAAGCAATCTATTTTGAAACCCTTTAAAATCCAGAGATTGCTTCAGTCGTTCCTCCTTCGCAATGACATTATAATTATTTTTTTGCAATCCCAGCGAAAAAGCAGGGTTTTTACGACATCTGATGTGGTATTTTTCGTGTAGGGTGGGTGAAGCGGAGCGCACCCAACAATGTCTTACTTACAATTTACGTTTTACAAATTACGATTTAAATCCCAAATCGTAAATCTCAGATTTGTTGGATGATGGGTTCGCCTTCAGACTGGGTCAAATGAACTTTTTCGTTATAAAAGTGGGGAGTAAACCTTATATATTGCCCATTTTATTCTCATTTTGTTACTTTTCAACCATTAAAGTGGGGAAGAAACATCTCAAAATAGAGTAAAATTGTTCATTTGACCCAGTCTGCTTGCTTAACCCATCCTTACTTGACTGACCCCTCAACCATTTTTGGGGGACATTATAGATTTTACACCCTTGCAAGAGGCAGATTTTCTACAACAAGATTTGGTAATTTGCCAGAACCTAATACCTCTTTAGCATCAAGAATTTCTATTCCTACTAATTTCTCACCCGGTCCGATATTAAGCGCAATTTCCTCGTTTAATCGAAGTGTTCTGCATTCATACTCGCCCTCAATTAAACGAATGTACAGGGCATCTACTTCAGGATCATAGCTGATTTTCATACGATACTCCCATTTAAAAATACATTGTATAAACAGTTATCACAACAATTTCATTTAGTTCTTCTTTGATCACAGGAGCAACCTGTTTAACTGTATAAAATTTTCCTTGCCAATTTTTGTTAAAAGGAAAGCTAAAACAGCATATTTCCCGTCCACGTTTTGCTGGTTCACGGCAGCCATTTAAGATCGCGTAGCGAACCTCTGATTCAGTTGCGCCACGTTCAATACGTTGTTCTTGTGCATGCTTAGTTAATCGAATGGGTTTCATTTTTCTCTTTGAACAAAATTTATTGTAATTTATAGGGTATTGATTTACCAACTAAAATTTACGATTTAAATCCCAAATCGTAAATCTCAGATTTGTTGGATGATGGGTTCGCTTTGATGGCCCAGTGGTGTATGCACTGGAACGTTGAAGTTTTAGCCTGTTGCCTGGTACCAAACAACAGGGTCTATGGGTGACGCTTCTTGTTGCTTAAGAATTATTGAGTGTTTATGAGTTATTTAGTAAAATGATCCCTGATAATATCGAGAGCCTCATCCAAAGTGAAGGTTTTTTTTTCTTGTTCCACAGGTTGCATTTCCACTTTTTTTTCCTCAATCTTTTGTATTGTAGTTTCGGTTTTTAAATAGATAATTGTGCAGTAAGCAATAAAACAACATAATACCAACGATACCAACGTGCCGACAAAATACATCCACTGTTTTCTGCTGCGGGGATGATATTTTATTTCAATATCTACTAAAAATAATGGGATCTTCATTTTATCATCGCCTTCCCCGGATGATACGCTTCACTAACCGACGGATTATTGTTGCGCTTATTCTCAGCAGGAGCGATATGCTTACGGTATCGAGAAATATCTCCCGATATGCCTTTTTGCCCGATACACTGTCGAAAAGCGCCCGTCTCAACGCAGGATGGTCGTCTGCGATTCTGATGATGGGATTTAGAAAACCATAATATGCGCCCCATATGACAAACCTTCTTACGGTATTGGCGTAAGGTAAATCTTTTATGACCTCGGAGAAACAGTTCATATAGGTTTTGAACGCTTCCTTTGAAATACCAACGTGCATCATGGTTTCAGCGGCCTTGATACCCATCAGGCATGCCGCATTGACGCCTTTGCCTTTGAACGGGCGGATGAGGCCGGCTGCGTCTCCAATGGTGACGTATCGGTCCCCAAAAAGGTGTTTTGCAGGTTTTACCGGAAAACAGCCGCGATGGTAATCGAGGGTGCCCAGCGATTCCCTGAAATTCTTCGGGAGTATTTCGAGCACATCGGGTAATTGCAGAAATTCATCCATAGACCGGGAAGAGATTTTTGCACCGGCGATATTAATGGTGTAATGGTCAGCCTTGGGAGTAACTGCGCCAAATTCTATTTCTTTGAGTGACGGTAAAAAGGCATGGATGTATCCGTCAGTATTCTCAAGTTCATGATGCTGCCCTTTTGGGTGGAATTTGGTTAGTATGGTCAATAGGAATTTTGGCGATTTATAGGGAGTCTCCCGTTCAAAAATCCTGTATGTGCCTTCTTCAAGCCCAAATGCGCCCACGACAACATCAGCGCGGATGTGTTTTGTCTCGCTGTACACGGTAACCTTTTCTTTACCGATTTCTACATCTGTGACCAGGCTCCGTATGACGGTTGCGCCTGCCTCCATTGCCTTTTTCAGGAGGTAGGCGTCAAACTGAACCCTGCGCAGTGCGTAAGAAATCTCTCCTTCTCCGTCCAGTTTGATAACAGAACCATCGGTGTGGAGATAGTAGCCTGGTACTTCCCGTTTCACGAGATGCCAGGGAAAGGGAATTTCCAACTGATCTTCAATAATGTGCTCAATGGGCTGAGAGAGGACGCCTGCGCATTCATTGTGCTCGATACCGCCTTCAAAATCTTTATGTTCATAAATGATGACATCTATAGTGATATTTCGTTTTTTTGCAAGATTTTTTAAGGCAATTGCACAACTTGCGCCCGCTGGACCACCCCCAATTATGGCCACAGTTTGACCGTTTTCCAGTGGGCCAAGTCCTGATTCCTTTAGGAATTTTAGTTTTTCTGTGTGCTTGATGCGTGCGCGGGTTTTTAGGTTCGCATACGACTGCTTGATAACGGCATAAATGATGTGAGGGAACATAGTAAAATGCAAACGCAGGTCAATCGCTTTGAAAAAAATCTCTTTATAACTAGCGTTACC
>JAUSDH010000121.1 GCA_030650655.1 Candidatus Brocadiaceae bacterium | reverse complement strand
TATCTTTTCCAGATTATCAGTGATATCTTTAATATGATCTCTAATTAAGCAAGTATTTTCGGCATCATGGATAATCGTTGAATTTAATAACTCATGAATTTGGTGTAGCAGCACATCTACACTTGCCTTCCAAGTACTATTATCGGCAAATCTGCTGGATTCTTTAATAGAATCATAATATTTTTTTGAAGAAATTAATTTATCGATTAATAGCCCTCTCTCATTCATTGTTTTATCCAGGAGGTCTGTATTACAATTTTCTATCAGTGTCTCTTTGATCTTACAGGTATAGCGGAGAAGCTCTTGGTGATATTGTAGTTGTGTTGTGAGTATCTCAATTATTTCATTGTAGTTATTTGCTAAGTTATCATCCGTTGGTTTATACATAGATATACCTTCTTTTCCGTTAGCTCATTATGAATAACTGAATAATGAACTGATCTGATTGCCCCGTAACACTGCGGAGGTCAACAGGTCTTGCATTTTGTATAGCTGTTGGCGGTATTGATTTTCCTTTAACTTTAAACGTGCTTCTAGCCGTGTGGTTCTGGTCTCTATATCCGTTATTCGATTACTAATGACGGATTTTGTCTCGTCAATAATGGAGCCTCTTGAAGTGGAGGTGCTCTCCACAAAAGGTTTTAAAAGGGTTTCCAACTTTTTAGCAACACCATTTGTGGAATTGAATAGATCCTGAACTGCCTGGGAATTGGCAGAGATGGCATTGTTAAATTTTGTTGTATCTGACAAACTGGTTTTCAGATAACTATCAAAGTTAATGCCGATTTTACTTAGATAATCTGGATTCCCGCTGGTAAGCCCTGTTACTTGTTCTGATAGTTTTTTATATAATTGACTTTTTAAGGACGAAAAGGTTGTATTGCCTGCGAATACGCCCCTTGCCTTTGTATATGCGTCTAAACCTGATTTGTCTTTGATATATTGCGTTACATCATTAACCTTTTTGAGAAAATCATTAATCTTTGATTGTAAGGCGCTTGTATCCTGCTTGACCGTTATGGTCGTATAGGTGGTATCTGTGTAGGCCGTAACATTCGTATTTTTAAGTGTATAGTTAATGCCATTTATCGTAAAGGTATTCGTGCTTTTGGCTAATTCATCTGATGCACTAGTGCTATTTATGGTAAACTTCGCATCGGTACCGCTGGTTGCAGATGCAGTATCCAATTTCAACACATTCATGAGATTGCCGCTTACATCCGATAGGGTGATTGTATCGGTGCTTCCCGTACCTTTGGATTTAATAAGAACCTTGTCAAGGGAAGTATCGTAGAACACATTTACATTAGCTGTGGAGCTATTTATCCTGGAAATAACCGCATCCATCGTGTCTGTTGATGTGTCGTATGCGATTTCCACGCCGTTAATTTTAATTTTGCCGGTTGTGGTACTTGTCAGTGTAGTATCAAAATTTGCATTGTTCAATATTACATTACTTAGAACACCAGTGGCATCTGCAGTGCCGTGATAAGCATAGGGCGTTGTTGAATCCCTCATTTTCACCTGCGTGAATAATCCGGTACTACCTCCTGCTACTGATTCAGAAAAGGTTAAAGCGGTTGCAGTTTTGCTTTCAAGAGAGAACTTGTCTTCTGTCTTGTTATAATAAATATTTGCATCTACCCCTGCAGCATTGACCGCATCTATGAATGTCTGGACTGAGGTATAGGTGGATAAATCAGCCGATGTCCAGCTACCGATAGTTACTGTCCCCGTAGGGGTGCTTCCAAAACCCGCATTAGCGAAACTCTTTGTCACATCAATTGTCCCGCTGCCTGGCGCTACTTTTGAGCTGCTTACGGTTGCGGGCTTTGTTAATAATGCCGCAGTACTTTGTGACGAGGCGCCGGTAGCTAACTGTTTAACCCGTACCTGAAATGTTCCTACAGCGGCTCCAGAACCGGCTGATGCAGTTATTTTTGTTTCGTCGCCGGAACTAGATGTCCTTGAGTTATATATAGTGGTGGTTTCGGTGCTGCCGAGATCTCTCGATAATGTCAAAAGGTCAGAGAGTTTTGACTTTAAATCGCTATGTATATTGAGACTGCTGCTGAGGCTGGTTTTTTGAGTATTCAGAGCAGTCAATGGCCTTCGTTCCAATGCCATGTACTGAGAAATCAGTGAATTAAGACCGGAACTTGAGTTGTATGCAGAGGTAAGTGATGAGGATATGGCCATAATAGGAAACTCCTAAATGAAAAGATTGGGGATGGGTTAACGGCACCCATCCCCAACTTAAAACGTGCCTTATTTGAAGAGACTCAATATAGATTGCGGTCCTGAGTTTGCCTGAGCAAGCATTGCACTGGCCGTCTGTTGCAATATCTGCAGCTTGGTTGAATTTAATTGTTCATATGCCATATCAGCATCCTCGATACGACTCCTCGCTGCTTCAGTATTCGTCCTGGCTATAGTCAAGCTTGTCTCCTGATACGTCAACCTGTTTACTACTGACCCAATGTAGCTCAATGACTCAGACACATCGGATAGAGCGGTATCTATCCTGCCCATCAATGTCTGGGCTGATGCTGACGAACCCACTATTGAACCTGCAAGTGCGCCAGTAGCGACCGTTACATTCAACCCGGAGGAAGAAAAACCTTTGGTTGAAGCAGCAGAATCAAAGCTGACGTTAGCCTTTGCAAGCAAATCAAACTTCATGATATCATTCGTGGTACTAGCTCCTGCACCGATTTGGAACCTGAACAGGCCGCTTGCACTTGAGGCGCCGGATGTAGCACTGCCGCTGAATATTGTTTTGTCGTTCCACCGCGCCTGATTAACCTCAAGGTCAATCTGATTGGTTAATTTTACCAGTTCTCCTTTGATAGCGGTACGCTCTGCAGTGCCCAGTGAGTCATCGGCAGCCTGAGTGGCCTTCGTCTTCATTTGCGTCAGGATATCAACAATGTTACCCAGGTGGCCTTCCGCAACTGCAACAAGGTTCTTGGCAGAGCCGATGTTATTTAATGCCTGACCAAGACCTTCTGCACGGGCATTAAACTTTTTGGCAATGGTATAACCAGCAGCATCGTCTGCTGCGGTATTGATTCTTTTACCTGTTGCCAGCCTTAATTGAGAGATAGACAGTCTATTATCAATGTCGTTCAACGACTTTAACGCATTTAACGCATTAATATTGGTGTTAATTCTTGCGCCCATTTTAAACCTCCTTGTTTTAATGTTTTTCCCGTAATCCATGACGAGAAGAAACTAATTCATGCTTCAATATAAATTACAATAATTCAAGAGACTGACTAGTCTGGTCTTTAAACTATTCTACGGTACCTGTTGTAATTATCGGCAGAAAGTATAATAAGTTTAATATATTTTTAAAAATATTGTTATCAGTTTCAGATGTCACACCGTAATCTCATTTTTCAAATTTGCAGCAGGTTGATTCTTGAATTTCTTCTCCAGGGAAATAAGGTTTTGTGAGGCGTAATGGCAGGTAGGGTCTAATTTAAGCGCTGCCTTGAGTCCAATTATTGCAGATTC
>JAUSDH010000117.1 GCA_030650655.1 Candidatus Brocadiaceae bacterium | reverse complement strand
CGCCAGTAAAAATGATAAAGTTGAGAAGATATGAAGTTGTGAAGATGAGAACTTCCTGACTTCTCAGTCTAACGTCAGGCCATTGGTAACTTCGTGACTATTTTGAAAATTTCAGATGTTTTAAACTAAAGAAACTGTTTTTCATTCAAATTTGGAGAGGTGTCAGAGAGGCCGAATGAGCGCGCTTGGAAAGCGCGTATACCGACAAAATCGGTATCGCGGGTTCGACTCCCGCCCTCTCCGCCAGTTTGTTAAAATTGGCCGTGCTAGATGGGGAGCTAGCGGTTCCTTGTAACCTGCAACCCGCTATAGCAGGATCGATCGCTTTTTGGAGGACCTACGGACTATTAGTTTTATCTATGTAAGTGGTGTTGAAGGCCGGGTCTCATGCAATAAGAGATGATGCGAACCTGGTCAGGTGCGGAAGCAAGCAGCCATAAGCAATTGTCCTTATGTGCCGTGAGCAAATCTGGCCCGAGCTTACTGCATGGATAAGCTAATGGAAAGGGGGACGAAAAAAAGTGCACGGCCGATTACAAAATTTTCCATGGGAATATTTCTCATATCCCCATTTTTATGAGGACAAGTTTGTCTCTGCAAGTCATTAACATCCCGTAGTTTAATCTCCTCGATTTCCCACAATGGGAAAATAGCTGAAGAAGTGTATTGATATAGGTCAAACAACAAAGTATAATACACCTCAAATTATTAATTTTATGGTGTTGTTATTAAGGTGGTCAGCTAATGTCTTATGTTGTATTAGCGCGTAGATATCGTCCCCAAACCTTTGAGGATATTGTTGGGCAAGAGCCTATTGTGACAACCCTCAGGAACGCCATTCGCACCAACAGGGTTGCTCATGCCTATTTGTTAGCGGGACCTCGGGGAGTAGGCAAGACATCGGCAGCGCGCATATTATCGAAGGCATTGAATTGCCAGCATGGTCCTACGGAAACGCCCTGCAATATCTGTGATATTTGCCGATGCATTTCGGAAGGCAACGATATTGACGTTTTGGAAATTGACGGCGCCTCTAATCGGGGAATCGACGAGGTGCGGAATATCCGGCAGAATGTAAACTACGCCCCTTCACGTACCCGCTATAAGATTTACATTATTGATGAGGTACATATGCTTACCCGTGAAGCATTTAATGCCCTCCTGAAAACCCTTGAAGAGCCGCCAGCCCATGTTAAGTTTATTTTTGCCACAACAGCAGTCAATCGCCTTCCTGAAACCGTCCAGTCACGATGTCAGCGATTCGATTTTAAGAATATTTCCGTCCACGATATTGAAAAGCGCCTTTCGGATATCTGCAAGGCTGAAGGCGCGCAAATTGACACTGCTGCGCTTCACATGATAGCAAGACACGCCAGGGGTGGATTGCGGGATTCTCAATCAGTTTTAGACCAACTCCTCTCTTTTTGCAAAGATAAGATTTCTCTCGAAGATGTAAATTTTGTTTTGGGTTGTATCGACGAGGACAAGATACTCGGAATGTTTGACAGCTTCGTAAAAAAAGAGGCATCCTCTGCCCTGAAGATTGTGGATACCATTCTCAACGATGGAAAAACTTCCGGGGAATTTATTGATCAGTTGCTTTCATGCGTCAGAGACCTTCTGATATTTTCTTCCTGTGGCCAGGATGTAACGTGGACTGAGTTAAATACAACGTTAGTGCAACGATACGGAAAGTCCTTTTCTGGTGATACTCTCATGTACATGGTCCAAATACTTTCAGATGCAAGGATGAGAACTACGGATTCTTTACTGCAACGCATTTTGCTCGAGATGGCCATAATCAAACTGTGCAGGATGGAATCGATCGGTTCTTTAAATGAGATTGCAGACAGGATTGCGTCTTTAGAAAATAGCCTTATACACTTAGGTGGTGAAACAACTGAGAAAATTAAAGAATTCACACCAGTTCAAAAACCCATTACGCAGCACATGGTGTCGGAACCACCGCCAGAAGAATATCGTACAATAAAAAGTGCAGGGAAAGAATCAGATGTCCTGCCTGATGAAAAAAATCTTTGGGAAAAGATTCTTCTCTTAATCCAGGGCAAGAAAAAATCTACCTGGGCACTCCTGAAAGAAGGCCGATTTGTCGAACTTAAAGACGGAGAAATTACCATCGAGTTTCCCGGTAATTGCTCGTTTCACAAGGGAAAACTTGATCAAATTGAAGAAAAAAAACTTATAGAGCAATGCGCAAAAGAGGTATTACAATCTAACATAAGACTAAAACTTACCTTAGCCCAGAATGGAAATTCAGAAAAAAGCAAAATAAATATCGTATCAGGTCGTGGTTCTTCTGAACAACAGGTTGCCGATTCAACATTCTCTGAACCGGCAGTAAAAAAGACCCTGGAATTGTTTGGTGGTTATGTCGTTAAGGTAAACAAATAGAGGAGGTCAATGCGATGAAGGGTTTAGGCAATATTGCTGAAATGATGAAACAGGCGCAGAAACAGGCTCAAAAGATGCAGAAACAGATGGAAGAAATTCAAAATGATTTGAAGGAACGTGTCGTTGAGGCCGGTTCCGGCGGCGGAATGGTCACGGTACACATGAATGGAAAACAAGAGATCCTTTCAATCAAGATCGATCCGGAAGTAGTAGATCCAAAGGATGTTCAGATGCTTGAAGACCTCATTCTATCAGCCGTCTCACAGGCATTTAAGAAGTCACAGGAGTTGTACCAAGCTGAGATGGCAAAACTTACAGGCGGATTAAACATTCCGGGAATGCAGGGTTTGCTCGGAGGCGGAATGTAGCTGCTTAACATTGGTTTAAAAGAGGTTCTCTATTTTGAATGCATATCCACAATCGGTAATCAAACTTATCAACGAGTTCGGAAAGATGCCTGGAATAGGACAGAAAACTGCAGAGCGCCTTGCATGTTATATTTTAAAACTACCTGGAGAAGAGGCCATGCAACTTGCCTATGCCATTCGTGATGTAAAAAAGCTTATTAAAGCTTGTACGATTTGTTTTAATGTTTCCGAGGGTGACCCGTGTCATGTCTGTAGTAATATCCACAGGGATAAATCCGTTATTTGCGTAGTCGAACAACTTGCAGACCTTTTAACTATAGAAAAAACGGGTAAATATCGTGGTCTTTACCATGTCCTCGGAGGTCATATCTCGCCGTTAGAAGATATTACACCAGAATCTTTGACCATTGAGAAACTTTTACAACGGGTGCAGGGAGACCATGTAAAAGAAGTCATCCTGGCAACAAATTTGAATCTGGAAGGAGATGCAACGGCTCTGTATGTTCATAAACAATTGCACTCTTTAGGAGTAAGGGTTACTAGACTTGCCCGTGGGTTACCAACAGGAAGCTATCTTGAATATGCAAATACTGCAATTGTCGCTGATGCAATGAGTGGCAGAAATGAGATGTTAGGAGTTTAAAGTCGTTTTTTTTATGGAAGGTGATGTTTCATGAAGATGCAAGCGTCTTTATTACCGCAACTTCAACAAAAGATGAAGTTGTCTCCTCAAATCATTCAATCAATTGAGATTCTACAGTTACCCATACTAGCCCTTGTTGAGCACGTGCAGCAGGAGCTGGTCGAGAATCCAGTGCTTGAAGAGGTGGTGGATGAGAAGAAAGATGAAAATCTCAAAGAAGCAGACGATACACCTCAAACAGCAAAGGATGATGATGTAAAAAGTGGCGAGCTTGACAACCTGGGTGAAATTTCAGAAGATTGGCGTGAATACTATTCACAAACTAATGTTCGGCGAAATAATCTGTCGGACGAACGTGATCAAAAACAAGAAGCATTGGAGAATACCGCCGCAAAGCCAATGTCCCTTCATGATTATTTAATGGGACAGATATCATTGATTGAAGTTCCAAACCATCTTGTAGAAGCCTGTGAAAATATCATTTATTCCATTGATAAAACCGGATACCTGGCTAGTCCACTGGAAGAAATTATGCAATCCTTAGAAAAACCCCTTCCTATTGAGGAAGTCAAGGAAGCTCTGGAAATTGTCCAGGCTTTGGAACCGCCCGGAGTTGGAGCCAGAAACGTACAGGAGTGTTTGATACTGCAACTGGACAAGCGGGATCCAAACTATCAGTTGACGAAGGAATTGCTCCTCAACCATCTCGAAGACATTGAAATGAAGAAATATCCCCTGATAGCCAAAAGGACTGGGCATAGCCTGGAAGTAATCAAGAAGCAGGTAGAATTTATACGTACATTAAATCCCAAGCCTGGTTCTATCTTTTGTGATGAGACCACACCCTATGTGGTTCCAGAGGTAAAAGTAGAATCTATCGATGGGAAATACGAGGTATTTCTCATTGACAACTCCAATCTTCCCCATTTGCATATCAGTTCTTTTTACAAAAAATTTCTGGGTGAGAACGGTACCGACAATACGACACGTCAGTATATACAAAAGAAAATTGAATCAGCAAAATGGCTCATTGATGCCATTGAACAGAGAAGGAGTACGTTATACAAGGTGTCCTGCAAGATAGTGGAGTTGCAAACGAACTTTTTAGATGAAGGAGTTCCTGGTCTCCGAACACTCAAGATGCAAGACGTTGCCGATATAGTCGGAGTACACGTCTCAACGATAAGCCGCGCCATTGCGCATAAATATATTCAAACGCCACAAGGTATATTCGAGATGAAGTTTTTCTTCACCGGAGGTTTTCAGAACGTCGATGGGTCGATGGAGTCATGGGAAGCCATACGGCAGAAGCTTGGTGAGATTGTTGCAAAAGAAAACAAATCCAATCCTTTAAGCGATGAAGAAGTTGCTGAAAAATTACTCGCATCAGGTATAGATATTGCCCGAAGAACGGTAACAAAGTACCGACGGATTATGAGAATACCATCCTCAAGACAAAGGAGGGAATATTAGTATGCACATGAAACGAAAAGCATTCCTACCGGCCGTCATTTCTTCAATCTTGTGTGCGGTTGCCCTGTGGAGCCTGACAGGCTGTTTTACTACCGATAAATATCACAACAAAAAGCACATCGATACCGTCAAGAAGGATCTCGGCTCTATGCACAAGGATATTGACAGAGTACTTGGCCTGGACGAACCTTCCCCACTGGTAGAAGAACAATAATATCCCAAAAATGTGATTTTTTCACCCACTGCTAACGAAGAAAGCAGCCTTTTTTTGAATTGAATGCTCATGGACTTTGATCTGATAATAAAAAATGGAACAGTCATTGACGGAACCGGAGTCCCAGGAAGAAATATAGACATTGGCATCAAGGATAACAAGATTGTTTTATTAGATCATCGCATTCCTGCAAATAATTGTCCCACCGTTGCTGCAGATGGGCTGATTGTTGCCCCAGGATTCATCGACATCCACTCCCATAGTGATTTCTTATGGCTTATCCGTCCGGAGAGTGATAGTAAAATCCTCGATGGTGTAACTACCGAAATTTGCGGGAACTGCGGCTTATCGGCCTTCCCATTGCGTGGAAAGGTATTGGAAAGACGGGCGCAAGGATTAGCTAAATACGGTATCGACCTCACATGGCGGTCGGCCTCTGAATTTTATGATGTGGCAGAAAAGGCCCAGAGTTCTATTAATCGGGCATTTCTTGTCGGTCATGGCAATATCAGGGCATGCATAATTGAATATGAAAATAGAATTCCCGAACCACATGAATTGCTTCAAATGGGTAAAGACTTAAGGGAATCGATGGAGGCAGGGGCATTTGGCATGTCCAGCGGTTTAATCTATCCGCCCGGTTGTTATGCAGCAACAAATGAGATTGCGGAAATGTGCAAAATAATTGAGAACTATGGTGGTTTTTATGCAACCCATATCCGTAATGAAGGAGACAAACTTGAAGATGCGCTTAGTGAGGCGATTGAAATATCAAGACTTTCAGGAGTCAGGCTGCAGGTATCTCACCTTAAAACATCGGGAAGCCGCAATTGGTATAAAGTCAAAGATATTAAAACAATAATTGAACGCGCTATTGACGAAGGCATCGACATTACCTGCGATCGTTATCCCTATATTGCAGCTGCAACCGACCTGGATGTCATACTGCCCAATTGGGTTTACGAGGGCGGTATTGCTGACCAAATAAACAGGTTAAAAGATACAAATACGCGGCAACAAATTGCAAAAGAGGTATCTCAGTCAGAAGATAATGGCTTCTGGAACGGGATAATGATTTCGTCCGTTTATTATGATAAAAACAAGTGGATGGAGGGAAAGACAATTACAGGGATTTCTAAGGAATTGAACAAGCCGCCTATTGAGACAGTATTTGATTTGCTCATAGAAGAAGAGACACGGGTAGATATTTTCTTGTTCAGCATGTGCGAAGAAAATTTGGAAAAGATATTGGGTTGGGATTTTGTCTTTGTCGGTTCCGATAGTTCCATGCGCGCTAACCAGGGCATACTTAAAGAAGGGAAACCCCACCCACGGAGTTATGGAACTTTTTCGCGTATTTTGGGAAGATTTTACAGAGAAAAGAAACTCCTCTCATTAGAAAAGGCCATTCAGAAGATGACCGGACTTCCTGCACAAAAAGTCGGATTGGATAAGAGGGGCTTGATAAAAACTGGGTATTTTGCAGATATTACTATTTTTGACCCCGAGAAAATCATTGACAGGAGTACTTTCACGGAACCTCATCAATATTCAGAAGGCGTAGCGTACGTAATAGTGAACGGAAAGATCGCCGTGAATAACGGCAAACACACGGGCGTAACGAATGGCCGCATATTGCGAAAATCATAGCAACTTTTAGTAACAGTTCACCCCCACCTAAACCTCCCCCCTCCCCCTTTAACCCCCTCAGTAATGGGGACAGGGGGAGGAATACAGGAGGACAATGAGTATTCCCCGCCCCTGGTGGGAGGGGTTAGGGGAGGGGGTGAAGTGTTACAACTTTTAACTACCATGCAAACGGGCTTTCATAATAACAGAGAAAAAACTGAAGTCGAAGCAAAGTTTGTCTGTCCCGATGGACTTGGTTTGAACGATTTCCTGGTTGCCATCAGTACCATGAATCTCAAATACACCGAGGAAAATCCCTGTTTTCAGAGGGATGTTTATTTAGATACCTCCGATTATACACTCCTGACGTCAGATGCTGCATTACGCATACGCCAGAGGGGTGAAAACTATGTGGGCGCTTATAAGTCATGTGTAAAACAACACGATACCATCTTTGAACGAAAAGAGTTTGAATGGACACTTTCGAATGAGGAAACGAGACTCTGGACTGAAGAGAAAAAGCCCACGATTCCACCAATAGTCATTGAAAAACTGCATCTCCTGGGACAGGAATTAAGAAAGGTTCTCGTAGTCGAGACACAGCGTTATACAGCAACCATCATTGGGAATGATGG